>JAFTLD010000013.1 GCA_017452945.1 Clostridia bacterium
CTGCGTCAAAACTGCGTAGCACCCGCCGGCGAATGCATTTTTGATAGATTTTGTGAAAGGGAACCGAAGCAAGATACCAATCTTGCGAGGTGAGCTTTGGCAAAAGATGCGAAAATGCATCGTCGTCGGGCAATTCGGTTCAGCTCCCGTTCGGCTACTGATTGCTCAAATCCATATCGGACACGACCTTGGTGCCAAGCCACATATCGGTCATGCGAAGGCCTTTTTTGAGATAACAGATCAAGGCCTCGATCATCCAAAGCGGTGTGGAAATATTACGCAGGATGCGCTGATGCACAGCAGCATGCTTGTTTGTTCGCGTATCGATCACGCACAGGCGCATCATGATCTTACCGGGACTTGTGCCAAAAGCATCCCTGCATATTATCAGCATCACGGCAATGGCCATGGCGATCAACTTAGAATATGGGACAAACAGCAGCTCCCCCGCAAGCATCAAAACAGCACACACCGCGCACGTTATGAAAAGATCAATGAAAAACGCGACGATTCTTCTTTCGAAAACTCCGCCATTTTGCATAAATTGGGGAAATCCGTTCATATGCTCACACTTTCTTTTCAAGCAGCTATTATCTGAATTCCTTGTAATCCGCGGTCAAAAATCTTTCACGCATGATGGTGTAGTGCTCCTTGGTCGGGTCACCGGACAGTATATCCAGTTCCCTTTTAAGTGCCGAGATCAACAGCTCGGGATTGAGATTCTGCTTGCTGCCCGTTGCCAATCGCATTTTCATGACAACGCTCTTACACTCGTCACACCAACCCACCTTGCAGTCGTCGATCAGCGGGATCAGATTGATCTCCTTATCGCCCGACTTGGTCTTTTTGGTCATGTACAGCTCGTCCCTTGTCAGCAATGCTGTGATCTTACCTGCCAATGTGGGACTGCCGTCCGTGGTGCAGATCTTGACCGTATAATCCGCAAAGGCTACGTCGTTTGCGTCTGTCTTGGCCTCGTATGCGTCGTATACGTACATCTCGTCGGTCAGCTCGCAATTCATCTGCGCCATGATATCCTGCATGGAGATCTCGCGCTCGATGCGCATATCCAAAAACTCACACACGCTCTCGGTACCGATAGACAGCGGATAGCCAAACGAGATCTTGGGGTGCGGATTAAAGCCCTTGGTATACCACATCGGAATCCCTGCGCGGATCAGTACGCGATGCAGCGTGCGCTGCAGATCCAAGTGCGACACGTATTGCAAATTGCCCTTCTTGACAAAACGGATACGTACCGTCTTAGGCTGCTCCAGCATCGGCAGCTGATGCTTTGTATAACACTTTAACATCATTTGCCTCCTTTCGGGCAAGGCGTACGCTCACCGCCCATGCAATTCGCACCGCAGCCTGAGCATTGCTCGCGGCAGGAGGGTGTAGTCTTTTCCTCGTATGCCTTGGCACGCTCACGCAGCAAAAATGCCTTTGTCACGCCACAGTCGATGATATCCCAGGGCAGCACCTCGTCAAGTCCGTACGCGCGGTTCGCATAGAACGAGGGATCAACCCCTGCCTCTTCGAATACCTCGATCCACTTGTCGTAATCGAAAAATTCCGTCCAAGCATCAAACACAAAGCCCTTCTCGTGTGCCAGTGCCATGGCCTTGCAAAGGCGTCTGTCACCTCTTGCAAGCACTGCCTCCACGCGGCAGACCTTGGCGTTGTGGTGGGTATAGCGCACGCGCTTGTCGCGGTTACACTCGCCCACGTACGCCTGCTTCTCCAGCATGACCTCCAAAGTATCCTGAGGCTCCCACTGGAAAGGCGTGAACGGCTTGGGAATAAAGGGAGAGACGCTGATGGTGACCTGTATGCCGCGAGATTTGTTGCGGTTGGGATTTTTGTAGTACGCCACGCAAACGTTATGCGCAAGCGTGGTAATGCCCTCCAGGTCCTCGTTGGTTTCGGTGGGGAGCCCTTGCATGAAATACAGCTTGACCGAGCTCTTTCCCGCATCAAACGCCACGTTGACCGCACGCATCAGATCCGATTCTTCAACGTTCTTGTTGATCACGTCACGCAATCTCTGCGTGCCTGCCTCGGGCGCAAAGGTCAAAGACCCCGAACGCACCGATGCGATTTTATCCATGAGCTCCTTGGTAAAGCTGTCCACACGCAGCGAGGGCAGCGAGAGATTGATCATGTTCTCGTCGGTCCAAGAAAGCAGCTTGTCCGTCAGCTCCTCAATGCAGGTATAATCGCTGATCGAGAGCGAGGAAAGCGAGATCTCCTCATAACCGGTGGCCTCAAACAAGGATTTTGCCTGGCAATCCAGCGTCCCCGGTGTTTTTTCGCGCACAGGTCTGTACACCATGCCCGCCTGACAGAAGCGGCAGCCGCGAATGCAGCCGCGGGCAACCTCCAGCATAATGCGGTCGTGTACCGTTTCCGTATAAGGCATGACCAGCTTTTCGGGGAAATATGCCTTGTCCATATCCTCGCAGATTTGCTTCTTTACCTTTGCGGGCACGTCATCGTACAGGGGCGTATAGCTCTTGATGGTGCCGTCCTCGTTATACTGTACGTCGTAAAGCGACGGCACGTAAACACCCTGAATGGTAGCAGCCGCGCGGCGCAAGAACGCCTGCTTGGTATAGCTGCCCTCCTCCTTCATTTGGATATAGAGTCTGACGATCTGCGGCAGCATCTCCTCACCCTCACCAATGTTAAATAGGTCAAAAAACTCTGCCACAGGCTCTGGATTGTAGGTGCAGGGACCTCCGCCAATGATCAGCGGGAACTCCTCTCCTCTGTCCTTGGCGTAAAGCGGAATACCTGCAAGCCCCATCATGTTCAGCACGGTGGGATAGCACATTTCGTATTGCAGCGTAAAGCCAACGAAGTCAAATTCGGTCAGCGCGTCGCCCGATTCGTGCGCCCAGAGCGGAATGTCGTATTTTTTCATCTGCTCCTGCATATCCACCCAGGGTGCATAGCTGCGCTCGCACCAGATATCCTGCTCGGCATTCAGGCGCGAATACAGGATGCGCACGCCAAGATTGGACATGCCGATCTCATACGTATCGGGAAAACAAAAGGCAAATCTGGCCTTGATTTTTTCTTTATCCTTGATGATCTGACCGTATTCCCCGCCCGCATAGCGGCCGGGCTTTTGCACGGTCTTAAGTACGGTTGCAATTTTTTGATTCATATTGATTCTTTCCTCTATTTCGTCTTACGCAATTCTCCCAAAAGACTTGTACAAGTCACGGGAATGATGACCAGCCACAATGCCTGATACAAAAGTAAAAGCAAGGGCCAGACGTACCATATGCCTCCCAGCAGCGACACAAGCACGATCAGTGCTGCGGTCAGCGCAAGGTATGCAAAGCGCAATATCATGCCTGCAAGGCGCACGCGGCGCAGCTTGCGGCAAGCCAGCAGCGGCAGCAGCACGTCCTCAGGTGCGCGAGTGGCGATCACACCGCAATCCAAGGTAAATTCGCTGCATGCCCCCTCATATTCCCTTTGACGCTCCATGCCGATGCCCGCATCGGGCGCATAGGCGCTGATGGTTTGGGTATTGATACAAGGATCATAGGACACGATCACGGGAGCAATCCCCTCGGCCGTCAGCTGCTTGGCACGAGCCAAAAATTCGCGGCGCAGCTCGTAATCCACCGAGTAGCCCACGCGGAACACACCGTCAAAGGCAATGTAGATCACCGCGCTGTTCTTGCGCTTTTTATAGTTCTTTTCCAGATCTCTGCGAGGCAGGCGCACACCGCGCGCTGCCAAATAATCGTAATCACCCAGCATCACGCAGGTGATACCGTCCGCATAAAGCGTCATGCCGTTCTCGGCCACGCTCATGATCTCGATCTTCATCTGTGCGGCATCGCTGTCCTGCACGTCTGCGGCAATATCCGAAAGCGTACCGCCAAGCGCACGGAGCAAAGCTCCCGTCTTTTCCATATAAGTACCGATATCGCTGTCGCCGCGTACCGTGATCTGAGAAGAGCCGTATGCGGTAAACATCTGCCCTGCATCAAATTGCAGTGCCTTGACGTCCTTATATTCGTCCTGCGCGTCCGCACCGATCACTGCACATCCGTTATGTGCCAGCGTTTTGCCTGCGGTGAAAACGGGAATTGCGGTAAAGAGCAGCATGGAAAGCGGCATTGCACCGTTCAGGCAGACCATAAACGCGGTCAATGCCCCCAAGCCCTCACCCGTGGCAATATAAGTCGCACACGCAGTTGCAACAGCACAGACCAAAAGCACGCCATAGATCACGTGCAGCGCAGCGCCCTTTTCGGCATTGACACCCGTGCGGCGGAAATACCCGCCCACGTGGCGCAAGCGACGCACGCGATACGTGCCTGTCTGCGGCTTTTGGGCTGCATCCTGACCGGGCTGTACGGGCAAACGGGAATGTGCGGCGGTATCCGCTACCTTTTGGATGCCGTATCTCGGCTTGCCAGAGCGCACCACCTTGAAGTTGCGCTCCTGGCTGTAAAGCTCCAGCACGTCGGCTATCGTGCAAAGCGTCAGAGCCAACACGGCAAGACTGTTGAACATCATGTATTGCTCGTGCGTAAAGAACATGAGCACGATATCATAGATCAGAGAGGCACAGAGCATTACGGCAGGTACGGAATACAGGCTATGCCTTTGCGTAAACACGCTGCGTAAGCCCTCCCACAATCTGCGCCATGCAAACGCTGCTGTAATGAGCACGGAAAGTGCTGCAATCAGCGGATAGACAGGCGTGGTGATCAGCTCGGGGACGCTGCCCTGCAGATATCCCAGCAAATATGCGTTGTCCAGCGCGATCAGGCAGAACAGCATGACCACGCAAACAGCCAACCTTGCAATCACCCACGGCTTTTCGCGGCGGTAAGCCTGCTTGATATCGGCTTCATCCGCTGCATCCATATATTCTTTTCCGCGCCAAGCAAAGCAAAGTGCTTTGTCCGTTCCCAGCCCGTGACGCTTCTTTTTTGGCACGCGCAAAGCGCTTTGCACACGTTCGCTGCCTACCTTGTCCTTGACCTCCTGCTCATAACCAAGAGCCGTCATCATTTGGATATCCTTTTCATCAAAATCCACATTCGGGCTTGGATGATCGGCTGTCTGTACAGATCCCTGCATGGGTCGTCCTTGCATGGGATCGTCAGCAGGATACGCGGGTACATCTTCAGTCAAAGCATCGTCCTCAAGCGTCTCTTGCATGGGCTTTGCCGGGGACTCTTGTACATCATCCTTTTGCGCAAGCTCTTGTACAAGCTGCTGTACAGCTGCTTGCTTGGGTGCTTTGGACACAGCGGGAATATCGGCAGAATGCTCAGCACGCATCTGCGCCTTGACCGCAGCCACCGAATGCTTCCACTCGTCCAGCGAGTCCAGCAGCATGTCCACGTAATCCTTGTCCGGTTCTGACTCGTCGATCTCTTCAATTTCTTCGATCTCCTCGATGTCCTCGATTTCTTCGATTTCCTCGATTTCTTCAATTCCCTCGATTTCTTCGTCCTCTTCGGACTCTATGTAAAATTCTTGTTCAAGCGCTTCGTCTTCAATGATCTCTTCATCTTCAATGAGTTCTTCGTCTTCGATGAGTTCTTCATCCTCAATGAGTTCTTCATCCTCAATGAGCTCTTCTTCCTCAATGAGCTCTTCATCCTCGATGAGTTCTTCTTCGACGAGCTCTTCTTCAATGAGTTCTTCTTCGACGAGCTCTTCGATCAATTCCTCGTCAAATTCCTCGTCAAAATCATCCTCTTCGTCCTCAAAGTCCTGCGTCAGCTCCTCCAGCTCATCCTGTGCCACCAACGCTTCATACTCAGCGATCTCCTGCGCGTCCTCTTCGTCAAGCTCATCCTCAAACCAAGGCAATTCTTCATCGGGGATCTCTTCGGGCTCGGGCTCAGACTCAAACTCGGGTTGCATTTGCTCTTGCTTGATCTGTTGCTCGATCTGCTCCTGTGCCTGCAATCTGATCATCTCTGCGATCCGATCTACATCTTGCTCCGCATCTAGCTCTGCATCTTGCTCATATTCCTGATCGATCTCAAGATCGATTTCGGGATCAAGCTCTTCGACAGGATCTTCCTCGAATTCTTCCTCAAACTCTTCTTCAAGCTCTTCTTCGAACTCTTCTTCGAGCTCTTCTTCAAGCTCTTCTTCGAACTCTTCTTTGAGCTCTTCTTCGAACTCGTCTTGGGATTCGTCAAGCTCATCTGCGACGTCGTCCGGCATAAAATCCTCGGCACTGTAGAGATCTGTGCTCTTTTTGGCGGCAGACGGTTTGTTCTTGTTTTGGTTCCCGAACATTTCTACCAACATTTTAGCAAATGCCTCGTCATCCGCGCTTGGATCTGCATCCTCACCCTCGGTGTGTTCTGCATTTTCGAAGGATTTCCTCAGTTTTTCTACCATTTCATCCACGTTTTCAGTGGAATATTCCTGTTTTTTCTTAGCCAAGCTGCCGCCTCCTTTCCTGCGAAATGTAACGCACGTTATCCCTGTCTGTGCTGCTTTGCTGCCTCTGCCAAAATAACCGATGCAGCCGTGGACACGTTGAACGAATTGACCTTACCGTACATGGGAATGGACGTAATCATGTCCGCTTCCTTGGTGACAAGATCCGAAACGCCGTTGCCCTCGCTGCCAAACACCAGCGCGCAAGGACCGCGGAAATCGGTCTCATAATAAGGCTTGCCGCCCGCTTCGGCAGCAAATACCCAAACACCTTCTTTTTTCAGCATGCGCACGGTTGCACCAATATTAGCAACCTTGGCAACAGCGAGATGCTCCACCGCTCCTGCAGATGCCTTGGACACCAGCGGCGTCAAGCCTACGGCACGGCGCTTGGGAATGATCAGCCCATGCGCACCGCAGCCCTCGGCACAACGGATCAGCGCACCGAGATTATAAGGATCGGTGATACCGTCCGCGATGACGATCAAAGGAGCTTCACCGCGCTCTTTCGCAATCTCCAGAATATCCTCGGGCGTGCAATATTCCTTTTGTGCAGCCATAGCAACAATGCCCTGGTGCGGTGCAAAGCCGGCCATACGGTCCAGCTTGTCCTTATCTACCTCAACCACGGGAATACCGCGCTCGACAGCCATTGCCACCAATACCACGATGGAGCCCTCGCGGTCTCCGCGTCTGACCAAGATCTTATCGATCTCACGGTCGGATTTGAGCAGCTCGCGCACAGCGTTTCTGCCAATGACAAGGCCGCTGTCCTCCAATTCCTCAAGCTCCTGCTCGCTGAATTGCTTTTGCGGCTTGGGTGCATTGTACTTATCCCGATCGTCACGGCCTGCAGGATGCTTTTGCTTATTGTTTGCCGATGCGGATCTGTACTTCTTGTTATGTTCCATATAGGATTCCTTTCTCTTGGATCACAGACGTTACTCCATGATTTCCCGACAATATTTTTGCATATTTATTTTTCGATTCCATACACTATCAATTATATCATACCTTGTTCATTTTGTACAGGGCTATTTGCGAAAATTCTCACATTTACAAGGGCTTTGAGGGCAAAAATCGTTCGTCACGTTCCGACCGACTCAGCCATATTTTGTCATTTCCCAATATTTTCCTCACTTTGTTTGCAGAAAATCTTGCACTGCGCACGCAAATGTGCTATAATTGTTCCATCGTTTTATTTTACCCGCGATGCCTCTTGACACCGCAAGAAAGGCTAAACCCATGATCTTCGATTTTCACACGCATTGTTTTCCCGACACACTCGCACCCCGCGCGATCGCGCATTTAGCAGAAATTTCGCTCAAATGCGGACTCACCCCCACCACCGACGGCACAGCCCAAGGCGTGCTGGAGCAGATGCATGCCCACGGTGTGGATAAAAGTCTGATCTGCAACGTTTCAACCAACGCACATCAAATGCCCAAGGTCAATGCTTTTGCCTGCGAGCTGGCAAGCACGCAGACCGAACTTTACTCGCTTGGCTCACTGCATCCGCACGGAGAGGACCTGGAGGGGCAGATCCGTATGCTGAAGGACGCCGGTATCAAAGGCCTCAAGCTGCACCCCGATTATATCCGTATTGAATTTGACGATCCCGTGCTGCACCCTATTTTTGAGCTTTGCATTGCCTACGATATGTTTTTGATCACGCATGCAGGTTATGATCCCAATTCTCCCGATCACATGCATTGCAGACCCGAGCAGATCCTTACTGTCATGCAGAATTTCCCGCGCCTTACGCTGATCGCAGCGCACATGGGCGGCATTGACTGCGAACAACAGGTGCTGGACACGCTTTGCGGCAAGCAGCTGTATATGGACACCTCGCACTCGGGCTCCTATCCGCACCGCCATCCCCTGCTTCACAAGATTCTGCAAAAGCACGATCCCGCCCTTCTGCTCTACGGCAGCGATTGCCCTTGGTCGGGACAGGAGCGTGAACAGAATTTCGTGCGCCAAGCGCCCATTTCCGATCAGATCAAAGAAGATATTTTTTGGAATAACGCTATGAGATTGATGAAATAAGATTGTGCTGCGTCAAGTCACGACTTGACGCAGCACATTTTTTAATTCACTTGGTCGGTAACACCAGAACCACGGTATAGGTATCGTTCTGCTTTTGTGTGCGAAAGCTTCCCTGCAGACTATGCATAATGCTCTCGCAAGTCAGAAGTCCCAGCTTGGTGCTCTCCACCTTCCCCGAGTGCTTGGCAATCCTGTTCTCGCCCGTCATCACGATCACTCGGTCGCGGTATTCCACACGAAAAACCGCGGACTCCTTGGGATCGGCATATTTGATGATGTTACTGTATAGATTGTCCAACACACGGCTCAGATAATCCACGTTGGTATAAACACGAACATTTGCAAGCTCGGCAGAAACGTTGTACTCCAATTGTACGTTGGAAAGCTCGGCAGACATAAACCGTTCAGCCAAAAGCTGCTCAAACAGCACTGCTGCATTATATTCCTGCAAAGGGACAGCATTCTCCTTATGTCCATAGGCAAGGAAATAATTGAACAGTTCATCCGACTGTCGCTTGATGCGGCCTGCATTCTCTGAACAGACCGAAAGATACTTCTTTTGCTCATCCGTCAGATTTTCCTGATGCGACTCGATCAGCTCAAGATACCCAAGCAATGAGGTCAAAGGCGTACGGATATCATGGGAGATCGAAGTAATCAGCTCTTGGTTGGCGCGCCACGCCTGTTCCTTTTCCTCCATTTTCTGCAGGATCGAATCTCTCATACCGTCCACGTGCCCTGCCAACTGCGCGATCTCATCATAGCCGCTTTTGGAGATCTGCCCCTGCAAATCGCCGCCTGCAATAGCCTTTACGTCACGCGACAGGCGCATGATGCGTGCAATTTCCGCCTGATAATAGACCATGACCAGCAAAATGAAGATCAGAATCGCAATCCCGATTGCCGCAACGTCCCCAAGCAGATACAGCACCTCGGAATAGTCCTGCACCGCAACCAGCACCGATTGATCGGCAAAGTCCACTATGATGCTGTAATCATATTTCTGCGTATCCGGCACGGTATCGCTCTCCACGCCCTCCAGCAACAAAAGCTTGAAGTTGTCGTTATCTCTTACCCACTCTATGACCGATTCCATATCGGTCGAGTTGATCTGATTTTCCTCCACGAAGCCCTTGAAGCTCTGCAGCGCCTCTTCCACGCGTTCTTGCTCCTTGGCATCGGTCATGTATTCCTGCTCTATCACGTAGCCAAACAAGGGGGCGAGCGCAAAATAGGCAGCAAATCCAACCAGCAGGGCTACAAGGATCACCGCAATATGCTTCCATACAAGCGAGGAGCGCCTGTTTCTTTTTGCTTTAGTCAATGACGTACCCCTTTCCCCACACAGTGCGGATGATACTTTGATCCTCGCCCAGCTTTTTGCGCAGGTTGGCTATGTGCACAAGCACGGTATTGGACGAGCTTGGCAGATACGTTTCCTGCCAGATGGTTTCATAAAGCTCGATGGGGCTGAACGTACGCCCACGCTGACTGTGCATAAGAGTGAACAGCTCATATTCCTTTTCGGTCAAAAATACTCTCTCTCCTTGACGGATCACCGTTTTTTCTTCGGCATTAATCTCCAACTCATGGGTGATCTCCCCTGAAGCTCCCGTGGTTTTTTCATGCAGATCGCGGAACATGGACCAACGGCGCAGCATTGCGTTGACGCGCAGCTTGAGATCGGTGGCATAAAAGGGTTTGACGATATAATCGTCACCGCCGCTGCCGAAGGCCAGCACCTTGTCACTGTCTGCACTCTTGGCCGTCAGGAACAGAATAGGTAAGGAAGAGCTTTCGCGGATTGCTTCAGCGGCACTGATACCATTCATCACGGGCATCATAATATCCATAATAACCAAGGAAAGGGACGAGTCATCTCTCACGATCTCTACCGCCCGCTCTCCATTCTCGGCTTCGATAACCGAATACCCCTCTTTTTCCAAAACAATCTTCAACAATTGACGAATATCGGGCTCGTCGTCTACGACTAATATCTTATAAGAATCGGACATGAACAGCCCTCCTTTTTTGTTTTCATATGATCATTATATCACAAGTTGCAACGAAAGAAAAGAAAAATTTTTGTTTCTTAACAAATCTTTATAGTTTCAAAAATTTTTTTCAAAAAACTATTGCTTTTTAGAAAAAGGTGTGATATAATACATCTCGTTGCGGAGGCATAGCTCAGCTGGTTAGAGTGCTTGCTTGACATGCAAGAGGTCACTGGTTCGATTCCAGTTGTCTCCACCAAAAACAGGAAGGGATGGCAAAAAGCCATCCCTTCCTGTTTTTGGTGGAGCTCCTTCGGAGAATCAGAACCACGCCCAATGGAGCAAGCACCGAAAGGTGCTTTCCCCATTGGGCATTGTTTGCGCCGGTTGCCTATCCCATGCCAGCGCTTATTGGCGCAAACATTGGTTCTGATTCCAGCCGAAACCCCTGTTACTATTCTTCCCCGAACGGTTCATATTTGTTTTCGGAGACATAACCGCTCATCGTATGCAAATCCGCCTGTCCATCCCCAACATCACTTTATACAAGATGTGAAAGAGCGACCTTATGATGACCTCACTCTCTGCAACAGCTACGCGACACAAAACGTCGCTCCGCTGCGCCCCCACACTTCGTATTCCTTCCATCAGGATTGATATACATACTTGAAAAAATCTGCCCGACATGTTATAATAAAAGAAATATTGATATTCCAACCTTTGAAGGAAGGAGCGCTCACATGAATTATCAGGTATTTTCTGAAAACGAATGGATATATCCGGACAGCCCTATCAACACGCAAAACACGGCAGAGCTGCATTCAGCGCGTGGCGCAGACACCTGCTTTCAGGTGTTGACCGATCACGTGCTCCAAGGCGGTGAAAAGATCACCGTCCACTTTGCGCTGACAGGCTGTTGCGCTGACGTATATCAGCTTTTGACCGCTACCGTACCGCTCAACAGTCATGCCAAAGCGCTATGTACCGACGATTACGATTCGGTTAAGCATTTTGTCACCAGAAAGGCTCCGTTTGACGTATACGAAATCACCCGTCCGCTGGATGAGGGCGAAACCGAAGCCGGCCGTGCCGCATTTTTCGTGCGCATCAACGTTGCATGCGATGCCCCCGTCGGCACGCACGCGTGTGTATTGACAGTCCATATCGGAGACAAGACGTTGCGCGTGCCGATTTGCTTGAAAATATACAACGTATGCGTCCCTGCACGCCAAAGCTCCGAATTTCATATGGTCAACTGGATCTATTATGACCGCGTGGCAAATGATCATGGCGTTGAGATATATTCAGACCAATACATGGAGATACTGGACCGTTATTTTGAAAATCAGATCGATATGCGAAACGATTTTCTGATGATTCCCTCCGGAGAGCCTGTGCGCGATGGCAGCGGAAGAGTGATTGATTTTGATTTTTCGCATGCCGAGCTGGTTGGCAACCGCGCGCTGGCACACGGTTTTACATACATTATGGGCGGCTTTGTGGCCAGATTCAAGGTTTGGAACGACCCCGACCACCTGCTCCTTTGGGACAAAGACGTTACCGTAACCTCCATTGAGGGATACCGTCAGCTGAAAATGTATTTCACACGTGCGTATGAGTGCATTTTGCGAAACGGCTGGGAAAAGAGCTACATGCAATGTCTGGTTGACGAACCGCAATTTCCCAACAGCCTTGCATACCGCGCACTCTCAGGCATATGCCGCAAATGCATCCCCGGAGTGATGATCAACGATCCCGTAGAATCCTGTGATCTTGCAGGTGCTATAGATGTCTGGGTGGTTAAGCAGGCAGTATATGAAAAATACATAGAAGAGTTCCAAAAGCTGCAAAATGCCGGTGAAAACATGTGGATATACACCTGCGGATTTCCCGCGGGATACACCATGAACCGCGTCATTGACCTGCCGCTTGCTGCCAGCCGTCTGCCAATGTGGATGTGCTACAAATACGGTGCTCCCGGATTTCTGCACTGGGGATACCACGTACACAATCCGGATGGCAGATACGATACCAACTACCATACCGATGGAGTCAGCTATCCCGCCGGCAACGCCCACGTGGTCTACCCCGTTGACCGTACCGTTTGGAACGGAGTTCGTGCCCACCTTCAACGCGCGGGTGCTATCGATTATGAGCTTCTTGCGATTTTAGGGAAACACGACAAAGCAACTGCATTACACTTGGTTGACAAGGTCTGCCGCAGCTTCGAGGATTACGAAATCTCCTCCCGGGCAATTGACAGCGTCCGACGTGAATTGCTTGAAGCAATCGACTCACAAAAGGAAATCATCTGAGAACTTCATGCCGACCCATTGGCATGTAACGCTAACGACCAATCCAACCGCAAGCCTACCGAGCAAGAGAAAAAGATTGATCCGGTTGCTCTCTGATGCTTCGGTGTTCATGCGCCACTAAAAACGACGGCTTTTCTCCAAAGAGAACGCCGTCGTTTTTTATGGCTGTTTTATTATAACAACGTAAAATGATTTTTCCTGCATTCGATCACGCCCTCGCCTCGCAGCTTGCTGATCTCGGCAGAGAGTCCGCTGCGGTCAACCTCCAGATAATCCGCCAATTCCTGGCGATCAAACGGAATATCAAAGCTGACGGAGCCTGTCTGCTTTTCCATGTAGGCCAGATATGCCAACAATTTTTCTCTTGTCGAACGTTTTCCTGTGATATCCAGCTTCTGATGGAACATAATATTCTTGGCAGCCAGATCACGCATCAGATTGTAAATCATTTTACGGTGAAAATCGCAGCCGTTGGAACAGGTGTGCAGCACGTGGCTGCTATCGATCAGCAATACCTCGCACGGCTCGTTTGCAATGATGGACACGGGCAGCGTGGGCACACCCGCACAGGCAAACGACTCACAGAACAGCTCACCCGGCACGATCCCCGACACGATACTGCGATTGCCGTAATAATCATGACGGATGATCTGCGCAGAGCCGGAGAGCAGAATGCCGAAAAATTTGGCCGGGTTTCCCTCAGCAAAAATGGTGTACTTTTTATCAAACACTTCGCGCTTGGCACCAAGGCAGGACAGCATGGTAATCAAATGCTGATCCTCAACGCCTTCAAACAGAGAACATTTTCTCAGAATTCCAAAATATTTTTTCAATTTTTTCTCCTTTTGTTGAAAATTCAACAGACTTATTGCCCCTATTATACTATAATATTCTCAGAAAGACAAGGAGTTTTTTTATGAAAATTGCATTTTTTGACGCAAAGCCTTACGACAAGCCCTCGTTTGACGCCTTTGGCGCTGCGAATGGCATTCAATATAAATATTTCGAAACCAAGCTGACCGAGGACACGGTGGAGCTTGCGCACGATTGCGACGGTGTTTGCGTATTCGTCAACGACACGGTCAACGCAGCCGTGATCGACAAGCTGACCGAAATGGGCGTGCGGATCGTGGCACTGCGCTGTGCCGGCTTTAACAACGTGGATATGAAGCATGCCTTTGGCAAGGTACACGTGCTGCGCGTCCCCGCTTACTCCCCTTACGCAGTGGCAGAGCATACCATGGCGCTGCTGTTGACCTCGATCCGACGCATTCACAAGGCCTATATCCGTACGCGAGATTTCAATTTCAGTCTTACGAACATGACAGGATTTGACCTGCACGGAAAAACGGTAGGCGTGATTGGTACCGGCAAGATCGGACGCGTATTCATTGACATTTGCCGCGGCTTTGGCATGAAGGTGCTGGCATACGACAAATTCCCCGCTCCCGACTTGGCAGACGGTGAAAATATTCGCTACGTGGAGCTTGACGAGCTGTTTGCGGGGAGCGACGTGATCTCACTGCACTGCCCCCTGACCGAGGACACCTACCACATCATCGATTCACTCGCCCTTGCCAAGTGTAAGCGCGGTGTCGTGATCCTGAACACCTCGCGCGGTGCGCTGGTTGACGCAGAGGCGCTGCTCTCGGGCATTAAATCCCGAAAGGTCGGTGCTGCTTGCTTAGACGTTTACGAGGAAGAATCCGATTTGTTCTTTGAGGACTTCTCGGGACACATCTTAGAGGACGACGTGCTGGCGCGCCTGATCTCGATGCCCAACGTGATCGTCACCTCTCACCAGGCGTTTCTGACCGAGGAGGCGCTCTCCAACATTGCCCAGACTACCACACAAAATATCAAACAAATGGCCGAGGACGGCCAATGCCCCAACGAGCTCTGCTATCGCGGTGACAGTGCCAAGGATTGCAGATCGGGCAAATGCTTCTGAAAGGAAAAGACATGATGAAAAGACAAGTGATCAAGATCGATAAGGAAAAATGCAACGGCTGCGGCGCATGTGCCACAGCCTGCCACGAGGGCGCGATAGGCATGGTAAACGGCAAAGCCGAGCTTTTGCGCGAGGATTTCTGCGATGGCCTTGGCGATTGCCTGCCGGCTTGCCCCACAGGGGCCATCACCTTTGAAGAACGCGAGGCACCTGCCTACAATGAGGCAGCCGTGTTGGAGGCCAAAAACAAAAAGTTGGCGCAAAAGCTGCCCTGCTCCTGCCCCGGCACTATGGCAAAAGCCATCAAGCGCGAGCCCAATGTGCAAATGCAGCGAGTACCGGTTGGCAGCCAACTGGCTCAGTGGCCTTGCCAGATCAAGCTGGTGCCTGTCAACGCCCCGTATTTTGACGGAGCCAATCTGCTGATCGCAGCCGACTGCACCGCTTATGCCTACGCAAACTTCCATGCGGATTTCATGCGCAACCACATCACCCTGATCGGCTGCCCCAAGCTGGACGAGGGTGACTACGCAGAAAAGCTGACCGCGATCATCGCACACAATGACATCAAGAGCGTCAAGGTGGTCAGAATGGAGGTTCCCTGCTGCGGCGGTATAGAAAACGCAGTCAAAAGAGCGTTGCAAGCAAGCGGGAAGTTCATCCCCTGGCAGGTGGTCACCATCTCGACCGACGGCCGGATCTTGGATTGATTTTCTCCCAAAAACGCTTGACCAAAGCACTTTCAGATGATACAATATACATAGTAAAAAAACGGAGGCTACTTGTAAATGAAGATCACAAACGACATCAAATATATCGGCGTAAACGACAGAAAGATCGACCTGTTTGAAGGACAGTACCGCGTGCCGAACGGCATGGCCTACAACTCCTACGCCATCATAGACAGCATGATTGCCATCATGGATACGGTGGACGCAGGCTTTACCCACGAATGGCTGGACAACATCCGCGACACGCTCGGCTCCCGCAAGCCCGATTTTCTGATCGTGCAGCACATGGAGCCCGACCACTCCGCAAACATCATACAATTTGCAAAGACCTACCCCGAGGCTAAGATCGTTTCCTCTTCCAAGGCATTTCGCATGATGCAGAATTTCTTTGGTACCGACTTTGCGGATCGACGCATCGTGGTAGACGAGGGCGACGTGCTGGAGCTGGGATATCACAAGCTGCACTTTGTATCCGCTCCCATGGTGCACTGGCCCGAGGTCATTGTCACTTACGATTCTACAGACAAGGTGCTGTTCTCTGCCGACGGCTTTGGCAAATTCGGCACGACAGACGCAGCAGAGCCCTGGGCAGACGAGGCAAGACGCTACTACATCGGCATCGTCGGCAAATACGGCGCACAGGTACAGGCGCTGCTCAAAAAGGCAGCAGGACTGGATATCGAGATCATCTGCCCCTTGCACGGCCCGGTGCTCTCGGAAAATCTCGGCTATTATCTGGATCTTTATAACACCTGGTCGAGCTACCAACCCGAGCAGGACGGCATTGTGATTGCCTACACCTCGGTATACGGCAACACGGGCAAGGCCGTCATGCAGCTTGCGGAAAAGCTCAAAGCCAACGGCGCGCCCGCAGTGGTCGTGCATGACCTTGCAAGATGTGACATGGCCGAGGCGGTGGCAGACGCTTTCAAGTACAGCAAGCTGGTGCTGGCAACCACCACCTATAATGCGGATATTTTCCCCTTCATGCGTGAATATATCAATCATCTGACCGAGCGTAATTTCCAAAACCGCACGGTTGCCATGATCGAAAACGGCAGCTGGGCTCCCCAGGCCGTCAAGGTCATGAAGCGCATGCTGGAGGGCAGCAAGAATATCACCTACACCGACACCACGGTCAAGATCATGTCCGCGCTGAGCAGCGAGAACGGTGAGCAGATCGAAAAAATGGCAGAGGAGCTGTGCCGCGAATATCTTGCGCAGCGCGACGACACCGCCAACAAAAACGATATGACCGCTCTGTTCAACATCGGTTACGGCCTTTACGTGATCACATCCAACGACGGCCAGAAGGATAACGGCCTGATCGTCAACACGGTCACGCAGGTCACCAACACGCCCAACCGCCTGGCAGTCACCATCAACAAGGAAAACTACTCGCACCACGTCATCAAGCAGACCGGCAAGATGAACATCAACTGTCTGAGTGTAGACGCTCCCTTCGCCGTGTTTGAAAAGTTCGGCTTCCAAAGCGGCAGAAACGTAGATAAATTTGCTGACTGCACTCCGCTCCGCTCGGATAACGGCCTTGTATTCCTGCCCAGATATATCAATTCCTTTATGTCGCTCTCTGTGGAGCAGTACGTGGATCTCGGCACGCACGGCATGTTTATCTGCTCTATCACCGAGGCGCGTGTGCTTTCCGATAAGGAAACCATGACCTACACCTATTATCATCAGCACGTCAAGCCCAAGCCTCAGACCGAGGGCGTCAAGGGCTACGTTTGCACCATCTGCGGCTACGTTCACGAAGGCGAGCTGCCCGAGGACTTTATCTGCCCGCTTTGCAAGCACCCTGCCTCGGATTTCGTGGAGATCAAGTAATCAAATCAAATAAAACATTATCAAAGGAGATCATAACTATGTGTGAAACCAAATTCTATATTTGCGAAAAGTGCGGCAACTTGGTAGGTGCCATTCATGAATCCGGCGTTCCCATGAAGTGCTGCGGGCAAAGCATGACCAAGATCGAAGCAGGCACGGTGGAAGCAAGCCGCGAAAAGCATATCCCCGTTGTCACGGTTGAAGGTGACAAGGTGATCGTCACCGTTGGCTCGGTATCTCACCCCATGGTTCCCGAGCACAGCATCGAGTGGGTCTATCTGCAGACAAGCAAGGGCGGCCAGCGCAAGTGCCTGAGTGCAGGCGAAGCTCCCACCGTCACCTTCGCTCTGTGCGACGAGCAGCCCGTTGCCGTGTACGCTTACTGCAATCTGCACGGACTTTGGAAGACCGAGCTCTGAGAAAGAACACTTGACGTCAATTTGACATAACATGAACAAGGGGCCGGCATTTCGCGCCCAATGTGATTCAGTTAAGAGTTTGTAATTCCCGCCCCGTCATCCTCGAGCAAGCCCCCGCCAAGATTCTTCGCTATGCTCGAGAATGACAGGCAGGGCACCGCGAAGGATCTTGGGGCGGGATATCTTACTGTCTCTGAACTCAATGATATTGGCACTATTTGCTGCACGTCAGCCATATTACTTTACATCCGGAGATTTTTATGGAACTTGTATTATTGACAGCGCTCGGCGTTGGCGGTGCGACCGTCATCGGTGCCGTGATCGGCTTTATTTTCAAAAAAATATCTCATACCTTCTCGGATATCGTGCTGGCCTTTGCCGCAGGTGTCATGCTGGCAGCGGCTGTGCTGGGTTTGATCCTTCCCTCTGCCGAATACGGCATGGCGGATCTTGGCGCATGGGGACTGCTCATCACGGTTGCAGGCATATTCGCAGGTGCGCTTTGCCTGAACTTGATCGACAAATTGGTGCCGCATCTGCACAAGCTTGCAGGTGTGGAGGATGAATCCCACAACAATGCAAGCCTCTCGCGCGTGCTCTTGTTCGTGACGGCCATCGCCATTCACAATCTGCCCGAGGGCATTGCGGCAGGCGTGGGCTTTGGCGCGGGCGATACCTCGCAAGCGCTGATCATCGCGGGCGGCATCGCGCTGCAGAATATTCCCGAAGGCATGGTGATCATCGGGCCTATGCTGGCGGCAGGCGTTAAACCGGGCAGAACCTTTGTGCTGGCTATGATGACGGGGCTTGTCGAGGTGGTTGGCACGCTGCTTGGCTACTTCGCGGTCAGCATCGCATCCGCCATCCTTCCCTTTGCGCTTGCCTTTGCGGGCGGCACCATGCTGTACGTCATCAGCGACGAGATGATCCCCGAAACGCACGCGCACGGACATCAGCGCGGTGCAACCTATGCGCTATTGGTAGGCTTTTGCGTGATGTTGGTCACCGACGTGCTGTTGGGGTAATACACAAATAAGCATTGCAGCAATGCGGGCGGCCACAGGTCGCCCGCTTTTCTTTGCCTTTCGATTTAATAATTTTTCATACTTTTTGCCCGTTTTTTGTGATATAATGAAAACATAAAAAATATTTTCAACTTTTTTCAAAACATCTGAACTTTTTGCAAAAAAAAGCGTCTATATAGGTGAAAAGAAAAATGAAAATTCGGAAGGAGCATATCATGAAAACCAAATCATTGATCACGGGCATCATTGCAGCGCTTTCTCCATTTCCTATGGTTATTTTTACAGTTCTTTGGTGTTGGACAATATTCTTTGGCATATACCTTGGCGCACTGGACGGACCTTTGCCCGCACCGGATTGGATATTGGTTGTGTCTTTGCTTCCCCTTTGGATCAGCCCTCTGCTGGGCGTAGCAGGTATTGTTCATGGCATTATTGACCGAAAAGCACCGCTTGCATGGCTGAGCATCGTCCTTTCGGTAGTATGCCTGCTTGGAAACGCGTTGCTGATCGGCGGTATGGCATATCTCGGCAGCAGGTTTTGACCGTGACTCAGCACATATATAGGGGAGATTTACGAATCTCCCGCGTAAAATCTAAGTAACCACACGCGCAGTTGACAAACCGCGGATTCGGGTATACAATATGGATAGATTCACTACGTCAAGAAAGGAAAAAGAATCATGGAAAACAACACTTTTGTAACCGAAACCGACGTGAAAACGCGCAAATTCAATTTTTCAAGCCCCTGCTCTTTGTCGGCATCTTCTTATCCTTGCTTGCATGTTCTGGCTTTTTGATCGCATGGCAGACCTTCGTGTTTTTTGAATCCTTCGTGATCGTGATATGCCTTGTCGGTTATCTGAGCGGCAAGGGCAAATCCGATTGGAGCCTGCACTTTGAAAACGACGTGCTGACGCTGACCAACAACGCAAACGGTCAGACCTATTCGGTATGGGATATTCCCGCGTCCGACATTATCATCAAGCAATCCAAGCAGGATATCAAGCGTGATTATTGCAATTTGGTTATCAAAAACACCGTGTTTGGCTTTTACGGTGTCAGACGCTGCAGCGCCCTGCGCGAGTACATCAAACAGAATTACAGATGATCCAAATAAGTTCTTTGTGCCTGATCGGGCTGTCGGGGACGTCAGCCCCTACCGCCGGATGGCTTGCACGACCGATGGAGAGCACCGCCCTCTGCAAACATGTGCCCGAACGGGTGAATTATTGTTGACAAACCGCGATTTTTGTACTATAATGGGAGTAACATCATCACTCTTGGAGGTCATCATGAACTTTTTGGAAGAACGCATTCTCAAGGACGGCCTTGTAAAACCCGGCAATGTACTCAAGGTTGACAGCTTTCTGAACCACCAGATGGACGTTGTGCTGCTCGATCAGCTCGGACAAGCTTTTTATGAGCGATTCAAGGACAAGGGCATTACCAAAATTCTGACCATTGAGGCATCCGGCATTGCCATTGCCTGCGCGGCAGCCAAGTATTTTAACGTTCCTGTGGTATTTGCCAAGAAATCCAAGAGCATCAATATCGACGGTGACGTATACGTGGCAGAGGTGGAATCCTTTACGCACAAAAACAAGAACACCGTCATTGTTTCCAAGAAGTTTTTGCGCCCCGGTGAGCACGTGCTGATCATTGACGATTTCCTTGCCAACGGCTGTGCTTTGCAGGGCTTGATCTCGATCACAGAGTCGGCTTGTGCCAGCGTTGAGGGCATCGGTATTGCGGTGGAAAAGGGCTTCCAGCATGGCGGCCGCGTCATCCGCAACCTTGGCTACGATCTCTACTCTGTTGCAATCGTGGATGAAATGAATGCCGAAACAGGCGAAATTGTGTTCAGAGAACAGTAATACAGACAAAAAGCGGCTTTTTTGCGCAACTTCTCACAAGGAAGTTGCGCATTTTTATTCGCCTTTGGCGAGTTCTATTGCTTCGCAGTGATATTCGGCTTACGCCGAGTGTTATTCGCTGCGCGAATTTTATGGCGAATAAAATATCACTGTGAGGCAAAGCCGAACAATATCACTACACGGCGAAGCCGTATAATATCACTCCGACGAAGTCGGAATATCACTCTTGCTTTCTTTGATGATTTGTGCTATAATAAGGCTAACGGAAAGCCTTCCTCCGAGAGGAAGTTGGCACGCGTAGCGTGACTAAAGGAACCTGCGTTACTTTGAGTTTAGATTGACTTTATAGCAACGCGCTCTCCCTCAGTCACCTTCTGTGACAGCTCCCTCCCGGAGTGAGCCTATGGACGCGCTCGCAAATCTTTAGGAGTATGGGCTTTGCCCGAATCATTTGTATTACAAAGTCGAAACTTGCGCGATAAAACAGAGCGGTGAAAAGAATTTGGAGACGGTTAGAATGAATGAGCAGATTAAAGAATATATAGCTAAATACCCAACCGGCATTATTGATATGTACAATGCTTTAAGAAAACTGATTTTTGATAGTGTTTCATCTGAACCACGGGAAACGATGTGGGCAAAACTCCCAACATATTCTGTTGGTGAATCCTTTGTAAGACTGATTCCATTCAAAGACCATATCAACATTGAAGCAAAAGCGATATCGGAAAACAAGAAAATGTTATCAGGTTATAAAGTAACGCCTAAGGGTATGCTGCAAATTTTCTTGAACCAGGATATTCCTGCCGACCTATTGCAAAAAATATTTTTTGAAACATTAGGCTGAAAAATGCCGGCTTACCGAACAGAACAAACGAACCCCGACAGATTTTTGAAAATCTGTCGGGGTTATACCTTTGCTTTCTGCGGAGCAATTATGCCTTTTAGGACAGACGAGGACGCCTGTCCTTACAATTCAATTTGCAAACTTCCTTACGATAAGCAGCCTTTCAGAGCCGCTTTTGCTTTTTAGGGTGAATTTACAGTTTATTTACAATATTTTCGCCAAAACAGTGAGATTAATTTTTCTAAAATGCGTCTATATAGGTGAAGACAATTTGGGATAAACGGTCTTATTTTGGGATAAACGGTATTTGACAGCAAGCATGGTATGTGATATAATGAGAACTGAACACGAGAGGAGAGGCAAATGAAAAAATTCGTCAGAATCCTGCTGCTCGCCTTGATCGTATTGCTTTGCACAGCGTCGTTTGCGCCTGCGATCCCGATTGGTACGAGGGGCGTCGCCCTGTCGATCAGCCCGGCACCAAATGGGTGTGCGAGGAATACAATATGTCTTTTGAGGTCGGTAAGGACGGCCTTGTCAAAAACGGTGTTTTCAAAACCGAGGACGGAGATATTGCCTTTGATTTACTGTGGGCTGTGGGAACTACTAATGTAATCGTATATGACGCAGATTCGTTCAAAAAAGTCGATGATCACACCATAGACTACGACACTCTTTTTGATGGGACTTGTGAGTTTGGCAGAAAGGAATTTGAAATTTATGTCAAAAGTGATCTCTACGATTACTTCCCCGACAGCTGCACGCTGCGATTCGTTCGGGTGGAAGAATGAATCACCGTAAAGGAGATAAAAGAATGAAAGCATTGAGTATCATCAGTTTTATTTTGGCAGTCTTGGGACTGGTCATGACAATCGCCGGCTTTTTCATGGACAGCTATCTCGGCCCGGTCGGCAGTTATATCTGGCGCACAGCTGAGTTGCTTTTGCTTACAGGCTATCTGGTCATCTTTCCCATTGTCTTATACAAAGCAAAAAAGGATTCACAAAAAGAAACCGACAAGGATCACGATCAAGGAGACGGGCAATGAAATTCACAACTACACATCCCACACACTGATACATAAGGAGAAATTATGACTGTATTGCAAAGCACATCATTCGGGCTTGTTGATTCCATATTGCTTGAGATTTTTTTAACCGCTGTGATCGTCATACTGCTTGGCGCAGCCGGCTATCTTCTTCTCTTCTGTTCCATCTTAGACGACCGCAGAGATGCGAGAAGAAAGCACAGAGCAAACCGCACAGGAAACCCGTGGGATCGCATGATCCCCCAAGAAGAAGTCTCTGCTCCGAGAGATTACAAGCATATCGTCGTTGGGCTGATCCTTTTGGGACTGGCGATCGTTGCGATCATTGCGCTGGTTTTTGTCGTTTCAAAATAGTACGGATTCGACTTTGATTTTTACGTTATTTTTCATTCATATGAGAACGTTTATTTACGCGAAAGGAGAACTCCATGGCAATCAGATCCAAGGCGAAAAAGCTGCCGCTTTCGGGATTGGATAAAATGCTTTATACGTTTGCAATGGTCCTTGCTGTGGCCTTTGTCATAATTACATTATTATGTCTGGGCTTTTGGTTTCCCGTCCTGCTTGCGCGTCATAATGACCCCGATCTTATGGCAAGCTACCGGATCACGGACATATTCCTGTCCTTGCCCATGATCATATTGCTGACCTTTGTTCCGCCATATTTGATTGCATTGGGGATCGACAAAAGACTGCCATTGTTCGGAAACAAAAGCTACAAGCCCAAATGGTCGGAAACCGTCATTCGTACGACGCCTTTGTTTTCAAAACAATTTTTCTCGCAATTAACAAAGCAAAAGAAACAGAAGATCCTGACGGTACTGATCATATTGGCGGTTTTGTTTGCCCTTTGCCTGTCGCTGATGCTCCCCGGTTGGAGTTACAGAGCCGTTCTCGGCAGCAATGGCGAGGTCAGACAGTATAACGCCTTGAACCAAGAAACCGCACAGCTGCAGCTTGCTGACGCAGACAGCATTACGATCCGCATCGTTGAGCGTTACCGCAGATTCAGATACGTGTGGCATATTGAATTAGAGATCGTGCATAAAGATCGGTCGTATATCTTTGACCAAGGAGATTTTTATCCTGCCCGAAATACCGAACTGCTATTACGAAATCTGCTTGAAATCAAGAAGATGGCAAAAGATAAGGTAACGCTCGAAAACAGCGAATATATATCGGATCTGATCAAGCTGCAGGAATACACAGAAGAGGAAAAGCAATTACTCTACGAGCTTTTCGCCGTTTCCAAAGCGCCATAGCCCTACAAAGAGCTGCGGAACGACATACCTTCCAAAGCTCATGTGTTTGTAACTTTATACAATTCTTTTCCCGAAATAAGCATAAAGATAGTCAAGGTTTTCATGCCCGAAAGCCTTGACTTATTTTTTGAAGTGTGATATAATATGATAGATGTGAAAATGGGGCTTGCGGCAGAATCCTTCGGGCAGTTTGGCGATGGGTTTGCGGTGCTTGCAATCCTGCATTTTTACTGGACAAAATCTGTCCGAGGCAGCTTGGTCGGTGCAGACAATATTCAGCGAACCTGTACGCACGGGGCTCGCTTTCTGTGGTCGCGCCCTGAGCATCTGTTTTGGCACGGCTATTTTTGTTTATTTGACCCCACACGGAAAGGAACTTACGTACATGACACTGTTTACAAACGCTTGCTTGTTTGATAACGGCCGCCTCATTCACAAGGATGCTGTCCTTGCGGATGGTGCTTTGTCTTTCTCTTCTCCTAACAGTGTTATTGCCTCTTCTGCTGACACTGTTTTCCATAATTGTTATATTTTTCCCGGTTTTTGTGATGTGCATGTGCATCTTCGCGAACCGGGTTTTTCTTATAAAGAAACCATCGCCACAGGTACTGCGGCAGCGGCACACGGCGGTTACACGGCGGTGTGCAGCATGCCGAATCTCAATCCCGTACCCGACAGCATAGAGCATCTTGCAATGCAGCTGGCAATCATCGAGCAGGGCGCGGTCATTGACGTCTATCCGCTCGGGGCTCTGACAGTCGGCCAGATGGGTGAGGTTGCGGCAGACCTTGAAGGTATGGCAGAGCATGCCATTGCCTACTCGGATGACGGACGCGGTGTGCAGAGTGCCGAAATGATGGAAGCACTCATGTACAGAGCCAAGGCGCTTGGCAAGATCGTTGTGGCACACTGCGAGGACAACAGTCTTTTGCGCGGCGGCTACATCCACGACGGAGAATACGCAGCAGCACACGGCCACCGTGGCATTTGCTCCGAGAGCGAATGGGGACCGATCAAGCGCGACCTCGAGCTTGCCGAGAAGATCGGGTGTGCTTACCACGTCTGCCACATTTCCACCAAGGAGAGCGTACAGCTGATCAGAGAGGCCAAAGCACGTGGCGTTAACGTCACCTGCGAGACAGGCCCGCACTACTTGACACTTTGCGACGCAGATCTTGAGGAGCACGGACGCTTTAAGATGAATCCCCCGCTGCGCTCGGCAGAAGACCGCGAGGCGCTGATCGAAGGCCTGATCGACGGCACGATCGACATGATCGCCACCGATCACGCACCGCACTCATGGGAAGAAAAATCGCGCGGACTTGAAAAAAGCGCGATGGGCGTTGTCGGACTTGAAACTGCCTTCCCTGTTCTGTATACCTATTTGGTGAAAACAAGCAGGGTCAGCCTTGAGAGAATCATTGAGGCGCTGGCCATCGCACCGAGAAAGAGATTCGGCATACCGCTCGCACCCGATTCCTTGACCGTTTGGCAATGCGACGATGCTTGCGTCGTCAATCCCGAAACATTCTGCACCAAGGGCCGTGCAACTCCCTTTGAGGGTCATGAGCTCTTTGGAACTTGCATCACTACAATTCACGGAGGTAAAACAGTATGGAAAATCAAATGAGAATTAAGCTTGTATTGGAAGACGGCAGCGAATACCCCGGCTACAGCTTTGGCGACGCGAACGTGATCGATCGCGTATGCACGGTGGTATTTAACACCTCCATGGTGGGTTATCAGGAAATCGTTTCCGACCCCGCCTATACCGACCAATTCGTGGTGATGACCTACACCTTGATCGGCAACTACGGCATGACAGAGGAAGACTATGAATCCAAATCCCTGACGATTGGCGGTCTGATCGTGCGTGAATATAACGACCAGCCCTCCAACTTCCGCTACACCAAAACCTTGGAAGAGGTGATGTGTGAGCATCATATTCCCGGCCTTTGGGGAATTGATACCAGAATGCTGACCCGCAAGCTGCGCGGCTGCGGCAGCATGAGAGGCGTGCTGACAAGCATGGAAACCTCCACCGAGGCAGCGCTTCTGATGATCAGAACCACGCCCGTTCCTACCGATGCGGTTTCCCGTGTCAGCTGCAAAAAGCGCTGGTATACCCGAACCGCCAACGCCAAGTACAACGTTGTGGCAATCGACTGCGGTATGAAAACCAATATCGTGCGCACCCTGACAAGCAAGGGCTGCAACGTCACGGTAGTTCCCTATAACACCACCCCCGAGCAGATAGATGCACTCAAGCCTGACGGTGTGATCGTTTCCAGCGGTCCCGGCTGTCCCGAGCATGCTGCAGAGGTCATTGCATGCGTCAAAGCTCTTTGGGGCAAATACCCCATATTCGGCATTGGCCTTGGTTGCCAGATCCTGTGCCTGGCAAAGGGCGCAACAGTATCCGCGCTGCCCCACGGCCATCGCGGTGGCTACCCCGTGCGCTGCTGCGAGGACGGTAAAATTACCAGCACCGCACAAAATCACACCTACGCAATCAACCGCGAAAGCCTGGACGGCACGGGTCTTTCCGTACTGTATGAAAACGTCACGGATCTGAGCGTTGAGGGCGTAATCGATGCAGAGAGCCGCGTGCTTGGCGTGCAGTTTGCTCCCGAAAGCGCACCCGGCCCGCAGGACAACTATCAACTCTTCGACCGATTCGTTGCAATGATGTAAAGGAGGTTCACAGATATGCCAAAGAGAACAGATATCAAAAAGGTACTCGTCATCGGCTCCGGCCCGATCGTCATCGGACAGGCTGCTGAGTTTGACTACGCAGGCACGCAGGCCTGCCTTGCCCTGAAGGAAGAGGGCTATGAGGTAATCCTGTGCAACTCCAACCCCGCAACCATCATGACCGATACCACCATTGCCGACAAGGTATACATGGAGCCTCTGACGCTGGAATACGTTGCACGCGTTATCCGCCACGAGCGTCCCGACGCTATCGTACCCGGTATTGGCGGTCAGACCGGCTTGAACCTTGCTATGCAGCTGGAAAAGAAGGGCATTCTGCGCGAGTGCGAATATGAGCTGCTGGGAACCTGCGGCACAAGCATTGAGAGAGCTGAGGACAGAGAACTCTTCAAGCAGCTTTGCGAGGAGCTGGGAGAGCCTGTTCTCCCCTCGCTGATCGCAAACAGCATGGAAGAAGGCCTTGCAGCGGCTAAGGAGATCGGTTATCCCGTAGTGCTTCGTCCCGCGTTTACTTTGGGCGGCACGGGCGGTGGCTTTGCCGATAACGAAAAGGAATTCATTGACATCATGAAAAACGCCCTGCAGCTCTCCCCCGTACATCAGGTACTGGTAGAAAAGAGCATTAAGGGCTATAAGGAAATCGAATACGAGGTCATGCGTGACGCAAACGACACCGCAATCGCCATTTGTAACATGGAAAACGTGGATCCCGTGGGCATTCACACCGGTGACTCGATCGTTGTCTGCCCCTGCCAGACGCTGACCAACAAGGAATCGCACATGCTGCGTGACAGCGCGCTCAAGATCATCCGCGCACTTAAAATCGAGGGCGGCTGCAACGTACAGTTTGCGCTGGATCCCCACTCCTTTAACTACTATCTGATCGAGGTCAATCCCCGCGTTTCCCGTTCCTCCGCGCTGGCTTCCAAGGCAAGCGGCTACCCCATTGCCCGTGTTACTGCCAAGATCGCGGTCGGTATGACGTTGGATGAGATCAAGATCGGTAACATTCTTGCCGCTTGTGAGCCCGCACTGGACTACGTGGTTACCAAGATGCCCCGTTTCCCCTTCGACAAGTTCGTTTCCGCCAACAACAAGCTTTCCACGCAAATGAAGGCAACCGGTGAGGTCATGAGCCTTGGCCGCACCTTTGAAGAAAGCCTGCTCAAGGCTGTTCGTTCGCTGGAGATCGGCGTCAACCATATCTACATGAAGAAATTCGACGATTACACGGTCGATCAGCTCATGGAATACATTGCAGACGGCACCGATGACCGCATTTACGCCATTGCAAAGCTGCTTGAATACGGTGCGGATTCCGGCCGCATCTGGAGTGCAACCAAGATCGATATGTTCTTCCTTGAAAAGCTGCGCAACATCGTACACATGCAAGCCAAGGTCAAGCAAAAACCCAAGGATCTTGACATGCTGCGCTGCGCCAAGAAGATGGGCTTCTCGGATGCTTACATCGCCTCTCTCTGGGGCTGCCCCGAAATCGACGTATGGCATATGCGCGAGCAGAACAACATCTTCCCCGTTTACAAGATGATCGATACCTGCGCTGCAGAGGCACAGGGATATATCCCCTATTTCTACTCCACCTATGAGCAGGAGAACGAAAGCATCGTTTCCGACCGCAAGAAGGTGGTTGTGCTGGGCTCGGGTCCCATCCGTATCGGCCAGGGTGTAGAATTTGACTACTCCACCGTTCACGCAGTAAACGCTATCCGTCACGCGGGCTACGAGGCGATCGTTATCAACAACAACCCCGAGACCGTTTCTACCGACTACACCTGCTCGGACAAGCTCTACTTTGAGCCTCTGTGCGTAGAGGACGTTATGAACATCCTGCACCTTGAGCAGCCCGAGGGCGTGATCGCAAGCCTTGGCGGCCAGACCGCTATCAACTTAGCAGCTCCGCTGACCGAGCGCGGCGTCAAGCTGATCGGCACCGACTGCGCAGCCATTGAGAAGGCAGAAAACCGTGACGCCTTCGAGAAGGTGCTCTCTTCTCTGAACATCCCTCAGCCCAAGGGCAAAGCCGTGACCGTGATCGAGGATGGCGTTGCCGCTGCGGCAGAGATCGGTTATCCCGTGCTGGTTCGTCCCTCTTTCGTATTGGGCGGACGTGCAATGCAGATCGTTGCCGACGAGCAGCAGCTGCGCACCTATCTGCACACCGCTGTTGAGATCGATGAGGACAAGCCCGTATTGGTTGACAAGTACATTCAGGGCAAGGAGGTCGAGGTCGATGCAGTTTGTGACGGCACCGACGTATTCGTTCCCGGTATTATGGAGCTTGTTGAGCGCACAGGCGTTCACTCGGGCGACTCGATTTCCGTATACCCCTCCTTCTCACTTTCCGACAAGGTCAAGAGTGCCATTCTGGATTACACCAAGAAGCTGGGACTTGCCATCGGCATCGTAGGCCTTTTCAACATCCAGTTCATTGTGGACGATAAGGATGACGTTTATATCATCGAGGTCAACCCCCGTTCCTCCCGTACCGTTCCCTTCCTTTCCAAGGCAACCGGTTACAGCCTGGCTGATATGGGTACACTTGTAATGCTGGGTCAGACGCTCAAGATGCAAGGCATCAACGAGATCTATCCCCCCGAAAAGAAGCGCTATTACGTCAAAGCACCCGCGTTCTCGTTTGCAAAGCTGCGCGGCCTTGACGCTTACCTCTCCCCCGAGATGAAGTCTACCGGTGAAGCCATCGGTTACGACAACAGCATGACCCGCGCGCTTTATAAGGCACTGCAGGCCAGCGGCACCAACGTGGTCAACTACGGTACGGTGCTCGTTACCCTTGCCGACAAGGACAAGGAAGAGGCTCTGCCGCTCATCCGCCGCTTCTACAACATGGGCTTCAATATTCAAGGTACTGCAGGTACGGCTAAGTTCTTAAAGGAACATGGCATCCGCACCCATGCGCTCGCTAAAATCGGTGACGGCAGCGACGAGATTCCCAACGCCATTCGCGGCGGCTACGTAACCTACGTCATCAATACCCGTGACGTCAGCGGCTCGGGCGGCATCTCGGACGGCCAGGAGATCAGACAGTGCGCTGTGGAAAACAACGTAACCATCTTCACCGCTCTGGATACCGTTAAGGTGCTTCTGGACGTACTGGAAGAAACCACGCTTGGTATCTCCACCATTGACTCGTAATAAAGGAGACGTTATGAATCAAGGACTTTATCGCGTTGAAAGCAACGTACAACTGACAAGCACCGTATACCGCATGGTGGTATCGGGTGACGTAGCGTCACTGACGCGCCCCGGTCAGTTCGTCAACTTCAAAATTGACGGACTGTACCTGCGCCGCCCCATTTCGGTATGCGATTATGATACCGAGGCCGGCACCATCACCCTGATTTATAAGGTAGTAGGCGTTGGCACGGAAAAGCTGGCAGCGGCAAAGGAGGGCGACGTATTCGACCTCTTATCCGGTCTTGGCAACGGCTATGACACCGAAAAGAGCGGTGACGCTCCCGTGCTGATCGGTGGCGGTGTCGGCATTCCCCCGCTCTTTGGCCTTTGCAAAAAGCTGATTGCCGAGGGCAAGCGCGTACAGGTCATTCTTGGTTTTAATACCAAGGATGAGATCTTCTACGAGGACGAATTCAAAGCGTTGGGAGCTAAGGTCTACGTAACCACCGTGGATGGCTCTTACGGCACCAAAGGATTTGTCACAAACGTACTGGAAAATTTGGATTACACCTATTTCTACACCTGCGGCCCCATGCCGATGTTCAAGGCTGTCAACGCTGCATCGGTCACCTCAGGTCAGTTCAGCTTTGAGGAGCGTATGGGATGCGGCTTTGGCGCATGCATGGGCTGCTCCTGCAAAACCAAATACGGCAACAAGCGCATCTGCAAGGATGGCCCTGTGCTGGAAAAGGAGGAGATCGTATGGTAAACACCAAGGTGAATCTTTCGGGTATTGAACTCGACAATCCCGTCATCCCCGCATCCGGCACGTTTGGCTACGGCTATGAGTTTGCGCACTGGTATGACATCAACTGCCTTGGCACCTTTTCCTTCAAGGGTACGACCAAGGATCCCCGATTCGGCAACCCCACGCCCCGTATCGCAGAATGCACCGCGGGCATGATCAACGCAGTCGGTCTGCAGAATCCCGGTGTAGACGCAGTCATCGCACACGAGCTGCCCCTCTTGGCAGAATGCTTCCACAAGCCTGTCATGGCAAACGTTTCGGGCTTCTCTATCGAGGATTATGCCTACACCTGCCAAAAGCTGGACAGCCAGCCTCAGATCGGTTGGTTGGAGGTCAACATCTCCTGCCCCAACGTACACGGCGGTGGCATGAGCTTTGGCACTTCACCCGAGGCTGCAGCCGAGGTCACGCGTGCTGTCAAGGCTGTGACCACCAAGCCCGTCTACATCAAGCTCTCCCCCAACGTCACCGACATCGTGTCGATCGCGAAGGCATGCGAAGAGGCAGGCGCAGACGGTATCAGCATGATCAACACACTCATGGGTATGAGAATTGACCTGAAGACCAAAAAACCCGTGATCTACAACAAATCCGGAGGATTCTCCGGCCCTGCCATCAAGCCGGTGGCAATTTCCATGGTTTACAGAGTTTACGAAGCAGTCAATATTCCGATCATCGGTATGGGCGGTCTTTCCACGGCCGAGGACGTGATCGAGATGATGCTGGCGGGTGCTGTCGCAGTTGAGATCGGCGCTGCAAACCTGATCGACCCCTGTGCGGCTAAGAACATTATCGACGACCTGCCGCGCGTCATGGACAAATACGGAATTAAAAATTTACAAGATATCATAGGAGGCGCACACTAATGGGAAAAGACGTAATTATTGCTTGTGACTTTGCGTCAAAGGCAGACACACTTGCATTCCTTGACAAATTTGAAAACAAATCTCTTTATCTGAAAATCGGTATGGAACTGTTCTATGCCGAGGGTCCGGACATCGTCCGCGAAATCAAGGCAAGAGGCCACAAGATCTTCCTTGACCTCAAGCTGCACGACATCCCCAACACCGTAAAGAAGGCAATGAACGTGCTTTCCCGCCTGGACGTTGACATGTGCAACCTGCACGCTGCAGGCACTTGCGCAATGATGGAGGCTGCGCTGGAAGGATTGACCAGACCCGATGGCACAAGACCTTTGCTGATTGCCGTTACCCAGCTGACCTCTACCAGCCAGGAACGCATGACCGAGGATCTGCTGATCGATCAGCCCATTGACAAAGTGGTGATGCACTATGCACTCAACGCCAAGAAGTCCGGCTTGGACGGCATCGTTTGCTCTCCTCTGGAGGCAGGCAAGGTTCACGACGCTTGCGGCAATGATTTCATCACTGTTACCCCCGGTGTCCGCTTCGCTGATGGCGACAAGGGTGACCAGGTTCGCGTCATGACCCCCGCAGAAGCCAAGAAGATCGGCTCGGACTACATTGTTGTAGGCCGTCCTATCACCGCAGCTGCAGATCCCGTAGCTGCTTACGACCGCTGCGTGGCGGAATTCTGTGACTAAAGGAGAATTAATATGGAAAGCTACAAGAGAGAATTTATACAATTTCTGGAGTCCGCCGGTGTTCTGAAATTCGGTGACTTCACCGCAAAGTCCGGCCGCAAGATCCCCTATTTCATCAACGCGGGCATGATCAAAACCGGCAACGACATCGCCACCCTCGGCGAATTCTACGCCAAGGCATATTTCGAAAAGCTCGGTAAGAAGCAGGCTGTTCTTTACGGTCCTGCCTACAAGGGTATTTCCCTTTCCGTTTCCGCCGCTGTGGCTCTCTCCAAGAACGGCCTCAACGTTCCCTTCTTCTTCAACCGTAAGGAGGTAAAGGATCACGGTGAGGGCGGCGTATTCGTCGGCTACGTTCCCACGCCCGGTGAGGAGATCGTCATCATCGAGGACGTCATCACCGCCGGCACCGCCATCCGCGAGTCGATGGAGATCCTCTCCCACCTCGAGGGCACCAAGGTAGCCGCTACCTTCATCATGGTCGACCGCAAGGAAAAGGGCCAGGGCGAGAAGGGCGCTATGCAGGAGATCGAGGAGCAGTTTGGATTCCCCGTATACTCCATCGTTGACGTTTACGACATCATCGAGTACCTCGAAGAGGATCCCAAGAATGAGGAGAACGTCACCCGCATCAAGAATTACCTCGCCGTCAACGGCGCGAAGGCTTGATCCACCCACAATATCCCAAGAAAGGTGTCACAAATATGAGAAGTCTGATCGATACGGTCGATTTGAGTGTTGAAGAACTCAACGATATGATCGCGGTAGCCTGCGACATTGCAGACAACCCGCAAAAATACGCGCATGCCTGCACCGGCAAAAAGCTGGCTACACTGTTTTTTGAACCCTCCACCCGTACAAGACTCAGCTTCGAAGCAGCCATGTACGAGTTAGGCGGCAACGTGCTCTCTATGGCAAGCGCGGGGGCTTCCTCTGCTGCTAAGGGCGAGAGCGTAGCAGACACTGCAAAAACGGTTTCCTGCTATGCCGACGTCATTGCTATGCGTCACCCCAAGGAGGGCGCTGCGCTGGTGGCAGCACAGGCTGCTTCCATTCCCGTGATCAACGCGGGCGACGGTGGTCATTGCCATCCTACGCAGACCTTAGCTGACCTTTACACCATCTATCGTGAAAAGGGCCGTCTTGGCAACCTGACTGTGGGCTTTTGCGGAGATCTGAAATTTGGTCGCACCGTGCATTCGCTGATCAACGCACTCTCCCGCTATGCGGGCATCAACGTGGTGCTGATCTCCCCCGAAGAGCTGCGTGTACCCGAATACGTGATCACCGAGGTGCTTAACAAAAAGAACATCCCCTACAAGGAAACGACCGATCTTTTGGAAGTTATGCCCGAGCTGGATATTCTGTATATGACCCGCGTGCAGAGAGAGCGTTTCTTCAACGAGGAAGAATACCTGCGCCTCAAGGACAGCTATATTCTGACTCCCGAAAAGCTGGAGACCGCAAAGGCAGATCTTTCGATCATGCATCCCCTGCCCCGTGTCAACGAGATCTCGGTCGCGATCGACGATGATCCCAGAGCCTGCTATTTCAAACAGGTATTGGGCGGCAAATATATGCGTATGGCACTCATTCTCAAGCTTTTGGAGGTGACGGTATGAAGGTAGATTCGATTCAAAACGGCATCGTGATCGACCACATTGAAGCCGGAAACGGTATGGTCATTTACAACCATCTCGGCCTTGACAAGCTTGGATGTCAGGTTGCACTCATCCGCAACGCTCTCAGCCGCAAGATGGGCAAAAAGGACATCATCAAGATCGACAGCGATATCAAGATCAATCCCGAAGCACTTGGATTTATTGATTCGGGCGTGACGGTCAATATCATCCGTGACGGTGTGATCGTTGAGAAGCTGCAGCCCGAGCTCCCCGAAAAGCTGGTGGGTGTTCTGTTCTGCAAGAATCCTCGCTGCATCACTACAACCGAGCAGGAGCTGCCGCACATCTTCAAGCTGACCGACAGACAAAACCACGTTTACCGCTGCCAATGGTGCGAAGCACAGGCAGATAAATAAAACAAAGCGACAGTCCAACGCACAGGGCTGTCGCTTTTCTTTTCGAACAAAATTCTTTAATGCATAATCACTGAAAAATGCGGTTTATTTTCATATAGAACGCCAAAAAAATATGTGGCTCTTGACTATCCATTCTACAATATGGTAAAATATAATATCTATAAATTTGCGAGGTGCAGATATGAAAAAACGAATCCTACCGATTCTTTCACTCCTGCTGCTCTGTTCCATGCTGCTTGGCACGCTTGCCGCATGCAAGGATAAGCCCCAGGAGGGTGATGACCCCATCGATACAAGTACATCCGAGGAAACCACAACCACACCTGAGGAGGAAAAAGAACCCGTGCGCGAATCTGTTCTGACCGGTGATTACGCCTCCCTGATCGAAAATGCAAAATGGTTGGAAAACGGTGTCAACGCCTACTACACCACCGCCAACCGAAATGCTTACGCGATCACCAACCAGAAGATGAAGCTCAACTACAGCTTCGACCCCGAAAATCCGCAGCTGGTCACCTCCCTGACCACGCCGGGCGGCAAGCCTTATATCTCCGATACCATGGACGTTTACGTCAAAATGGAGGATGGCAGCACCTATTATGCCTCGAACAGCACCACAGCAGGTACTGCAAATATTTACCGCTTCGGCTATTATTACTATGACATTCATTTAGCCGACCAGAATTTCATAGACACGGTCAAGGTCACCAACAAAAAGGATCTGGGCGTTGCCTTCCTCAAAAAAGGTCACGATATGACCGAGCCTCAAATCTCGAACGATATTCTGACCACATCCGTTACCAACTCTGTTGACCCCTATATTTACGGCAACGTCAAGTTCCGTACAAAGGATATCAACACACTCTCCATCACTCTGCGCACTACGCATATGTCCGAGGTGCAGCTGTTCCTCAACATCGACAATGACGGCTATACCGACAAACGCTGGGTCAGATTGCCCATCATCAATGACGGTGAGTGGCACACCTACGACTTTACGCTCAACGATTTGACTGTCGAAAATTACGACGGAATGATCACCGCGCTGCGCTTTGACTTTGTGGGCACCGCAGGCTCGCAGGTTGACATCAAGGAGGTCCGGATCTCTCACGTGGACACCGGAAACAAGCCTGAGCTGTATCTTGACAGAACCTTGCACGTATATTCCGACAAGATGAACCACGTTGTACGCATCTGCGCTGCAGCCGATACCACAGGCATTGCCGAAATCGGCCAAATCACGGAGCTTGCAGTTGATACGGTTGATAAGCTGATCGTGAAGGATGCAAACGGTGAGCACACCTCCCTTGACGGAGTAGACTGGGCTACTGCCGAATACATTGCCTTTGACGTCAAGGGCGTTGGTGTTTTTGGCTACATTCTGCTCAAAGATGCTTCCAGCGGCAGCATGAAGGTTACGTCAGAGGATGGCAAGTATAAAATCGTACAGTACACCACTCCCGCGAACGGCACGATCCTTGCCCCCATTGACAGCAATGAAAACGACTTCTACATGGGTCAGCGCATCTACACCGACCTGACACATGATTTTGACGGCTTCCTCAAGGCGGCCTATGAAGAGCGCAATCCCCTTGCAGCTGAGAACATCGTTGTAGATACCGAGGCTGCTCCCTATGCGGCATACGCAGGCTATGACGCCATCCGCGGTGCTTATAAGTTCACCATGGAGCCTGTGACCAGCTTCAATATTCCCTACTACGAATCCTGGCACAAGCACTATAATCTGGTCTTTGACATCACCGGAGACGATCGCGACCGCAACGTCTACGTTATGACTTATGCTCACGGTACCTGCATTGAAAACGGTGTGTTATTGGGTGACGGTGATATGCTCCTGCCCGTCTCCCTTGAGGTTTGCAAGAACTTTGGACACGAAAACGAAGAACCGCTTTATGACTGCGGTGACGACATGTACAGCGAGACCTACTTCCCCATGACACTCAAGAAGGGCGAGACCGACCACTACTCGGTACTCAATCTGTATCAAAACTGGGGCAACTTCCCGCTCAAGCAAATTTCCTCAATCCAATTCTTTGCCCCCTACTATCACCTCTCAACAGGTGTCAGCGAATCCAATTGCATCGCGCCCTACTATGTATACAACAAGGATATGTTCACTCTGCCCGACCACCGCGCCATGTCTGCACCGCTTTGGAGCGAGATGGAAAATCCTGCCAACGGCAAGCAGCCACAGCACACCAACGGCGGTTATCACTACTTCCTGCAATACGTAGGTGAGGATGACAAGCACTACATGTCGGACAACACGCAAAACGTAATCAACTCCTACGGCCCGACTTACGCGGACATTGACATGAGCTACATTTCGGATGACGGCAAGATTGCTGTCACCTACAATCACATGGAAATGCCGCAGACCGATGAAAACCGCACCTACTATCAGATTTCCTACGAAGTGCTCGAGGATATTTCCTTTGAAAATTTCAAGCGCGACTTCTCGTTCTACTCTGTGCGCGGCTTTGGCGACTATGCAAAGCTCGGCTATCTGGACGAAAACAATCAGCCCGCGATCGTCAACTCGGTTGCGGACAAAAACGCAGTTTACTACAAATTGGGTGATAACGCGCCTTACTTTGACATGTTCAAGATCGTTACGGGTGACACCAGTGACTACGTAAACGTTTCTTTCCTGATCGCAGATGCAAGCTTTGTCATTGGCGGTGAGCAGGCAGACGTTGACTTTATGATCAAGAACGAAAGCTACTCCACCTACCTGACTCTGGATCTGGAGCAAGTAACCTTCAAGAAGGGCGATACGTTCACCATAAACGCGATCATCATGCCCTGGGGCTCTCACTTGACGGATTTCAATTCTGCAGAGCCCGATAAAAACGTACGTGACGTGCGCATGAACACGCTGTTGGATCCCCTCAAGCTGGACGTAACTGTGGGTGAGAACGTCAGCAACTTCTTCCTGCCGCAGATCAAAGCGGCAAACGACACCGCGGAATTCACGCTCAGCGGAGGCGAAAACAACATTTCTCTGCGCGTTTACGGCTTCAGCAAGCTGACAGTTCCCAAGGTTTACGAAAAGGTGAACGGTGAGTGGGTGGAATACAAGCTGAACTCGCTCGGTTCTCCCGATGATCAGGGTTATGAGCACTACTACGACGGCTACATGGTTTATTATGATGGCGACGGCACCTTCTCTTATTCCTTCGTAGTGGCAATGTCCGACAAGGCTCGCACCTTCAAGGTGGAGCTTGATCATGATTTCAAGGGCTGGCCCGAGGATCCCGATCCCACAAGCAAGCAACCCGAAGTCCCCGACGTTGAGTTGCCCTTGATGATCTACTACACCCCCGAGCAGCTGGCTGCTTGCACCAAGGAATCCAGCGGCTTCGGAGAAATCAAGCTCTCTGAAGATGGCTCTTACCTGCGTTTGCACGGTAACGGTAAATCTCCCGAGGCATACTTCACCATTTTCGCAGGCGGAAATAAGGGCGAAACAGGACAATATGCCGCCATCCGTTACCGTACCACCAAAACTGACTCGACACAGTTTGTCAACGTGGAGTTCTTCTCGGGCACCAAGGGCACCGCTCCCAGCGGAAATGCCGACTTTGCTTACACGCCCGGCATCATTGAGGACGGTGAGTGGCACGTTATGATCTTTGACCTTGCGGCATTCCTGCCCACGGCATTCGTTGCCGAAAGCGACGGTACGTATCATGCCAAGTATCTGCGCTTTGACGCGTTCTCCAAGGTCATGGATCCCGAGATCTACATGGATATTGCATGGATTGGTATGGACGGCTCTCTGGAAGAGATCCTTGCCGAATGTCAGGATCTGGAAACCGTTCAACTGGCAACCGCCTACGGCCAGATTGAAAACGTTCCGACTAAGTAATTTCAAATACACAAAACCCCGCTTCATGGGCGTGTTCTCCTTAACGGAGAACACGCCCGTTCTATTCGCCTGTGTGCGAGTATATTTCGCCAAAGGCGAATTTCTTGCTTACGCAGTGATATTCGGCTTGCGCCGAGTGGTATTTGCTACGCAAGTTTCGGGGCGAATAGAACTGGCGTGATACTCCGTTAAGAGTATCACGCCAATGAAGCAGTGTTTATTTATATGAGAAAACTGTTTCCGTTCTTTTTGAGCAAGAACAACGTAGAGGCGTTATATTTCGGCACAGCCGAAATATAACGCCCCTACGGATATAGCATCAGTATCTCGCCTTGATCTGCACGCGGTACATGCCTGCAAGTGCTTCTTCGACCAATTCGTCGAAGGGCAGCTTCTGCTCCTCGCGCTCTACCTTGTAAAGCTCGGGGCGCGTTCTGGGATGCTTGGGTGTAAACACCGTACAGCAATCCTCAAACGGCTGGATGGACGTTTCAAACGTGCCGATCTTATGCGAGATCTGCACGATCTCTTCCTTATCCATACCAATGCAAGGACGGAATACGGGCAGATCGGTCATGCAGTTGGTCACGTTCAGTGCCTCCATGGTTTGCGATGCCACCTGACCAAGGCTCTCGCCCGTGATCAATGCACCGCACTTGAATTTGCGTGCAGCCTTATCCGCAATGGCCATCATATATCTGCGCAAAAGCAGCGTAAAATAATCTTCCTCGCAAGATTTAACCAGCTCCTCCTGGATATGCGTCAACGACACCACATGCACGTTGATATCTCCTGCATAAGAGGAAACGATACCCGCCAGCTCCAGCACCTTTTCTCTGGCACGCTCACTGGTATACGGGAAGGACTCAAAGTGAATGGCCTCGATCTTGACGCCGCGCTTTGCCATCATATAGCCTGCAACGGGTGAATCGATACCGCCCGAAAGCAGCAAAAGCCCCGTACCGTTGGAGCCAACAGGCATACCGCCCGCGCCCTTGAATTGACCTGCATGCACGTATGCAGCATACTCACGCACCTCAACCTTAACTACGATCTCAGGATGATGTACGTCTACACGGATAGGCTGGCAGCAAGAAAGCAGCACACCACCCACCTCCATGGCGATCTCCATAGAGTTCTTGCAGAAGGTCTTATCCGAACGCTTCCCTTCTACCTTGAAAGTACGCTTGCCGACCAAAAACTGCGGAATATACTCACGCGCGGTCTGCATGATACTCTCCATATTCTTTTCACAAACGGCAGCTCTGCCGATGGCTACAATACCAAAGGTCTTACGTGCGGACTCAAACATACCGTCCATATCGCAAAAATCGTCTTTGGGCTCAATATAGATGGTGCTTTGCGCACGGTAAATGTCAAAATCACCGTAATTGGCAGCGCGACGGCGCAGCTCACGGCACAGCATATCCTCGAAATAACGCTTGTTGGCACCCTTGAGCACAATTTCGCCATATTTACAAAGCAATACTTCTTTCATACCTTTATTCTCCTTGGCCATCCTCGATAAATTCAACCTCTTCGCCAAGCAGCGCAGCAATCGCATCGGTTGCCTCTTCCAGCTTGCTTGCGGGTACGTAAACGTCCGATCCGAATGCCGAAACGCCCATCACGATCTTAACAGCGCTGCCACTGCCGCGCTCTCTGATCAGATAAGGAATGCTCTCCGCCTCCAAAAGGCTGCGCACAACGCTGAGCTCTACGTTATCGTACACCGTAACCAAAAGGGCGGTACCCTCGTCAGCGGGCTTGGGATGATCCAGTCCAAATAACTTATCAAACATAAATTATACCTGCCTTACACTTATTCGCCTTGGTAATAATGGGGAAACAGCGCATCCCAGACCTTCTGGCATGCAATGGTATCTGCAATAGAGGTGTGCGGAATGCCATCCCAGGCAATGCCCATGGTTTCCATGGCATCCACAAGCGAAGCATGCACCATATCGGGATGATGCTCGTGAATGTATCTGACAAACTCGTTAGCGCAGCAGCGGGTCTTATCGTGCAGAGCCTCACGCTCGGCAACGGTGTCATAAATGTACTTGATATGGCTGTAGTCGGTAGAAACACCGTATGCGATCAGATTATCGCACGCAGCAAAGATCTCCTTGATATGGGGAGTCAGTTCCTCTAAAGTGGGAGCATCCTGCACCATTTCGGGGGTAATGCCGTGGATCTTCTCTGTTCTCTTCCACTTCTTGTTGCGCACGGGTTTTACCAAAGTATCCATGATGACCTCGCCCAGCGCATTTGTGATCGAGATCGAAATGATCTCATCGTGATCGTACACACCGGTCAGCTCAAGGTCAAAGAACAACACGCGGTCGCGGCTGTAGCCGTAGGATGCGTTTCTGTGTGCGTCACCCTCTGCGCGGCGCAGATCCATCTCTTCTTCATAGCAGGCTTGGCAAAGCTTGCGCTTATAGCGAACGTCCTTGCCGCACTTGACGCAACTCAGCGGCATACGCACAGCCGTCTTCTTGTCGTAGAAGTACAAGATCGACTTATCGTTGCGAACGGTATACGCAACAGGCTCCTCGATCACCTCATAGTGCATCTGGAAAAGGCGTTCCTTGGTGTAATACCCGTAGGTTGCGGCGCGCTTAATGCTCATGCGCTCGATTACCGTACCGCTCTCCAGCGTCATGGGATCGGTCTTGGCCGTAGGATAGTACCACAGCTCCGGGGGAGCCTCTACCACGCGTGCGGGGTCAAAATAGTAGGTGATGCTGCCATCTTCATTTTGTTCATAAGCACAGGGTTCACCCGAGGGCATCAGATGCATCTGGGTCAGGATATTACGCGTCAAATAATTCTTTGCGTCGGCTTCCTTGCGCGTCATCTCACGGATGACCGCACCCGAGCGCAACTTCATGGTATTTCTCAAAACCATTCCTCCATATATCAAGTCCGCGGGAGCGTCCCGGGACGAAAGTTACACAATCATATCATTATAACATAGATTGTCAAGATAATCAAGAGAATTTTGCCAAAATGTTGACCAAAAGACAAACAAGTGTGTAAACAATGATTGAATAATATTCCCTGTCCGCATACAAAACGCCCACCGAATATGCTGTGCATACCTCGGTGGGCGCGTTTTTTTGATTATCTGTTCCCCATCGGCACGTATTCCTTGCTCTTGGAGATGCAACGATACGCGGGACGGATGATCTTATTGGCGGTGATGTATTCCTCCATTCTGTGCGCGCACCAGCCCGAAGCGCGGGCGATGGCAAACAGAGGCGTATACATTTCCACGGGAATATTGAGCATGCGGTAGACAAGGCCGGAATACAAGTCAAGATTTGCGCACATGGGACGCTCCACGCCCTTATATTCACAAAAGATGGCAGGTGTCAGACGCTCGATGCTCTCCAGCAGCTCGAAGTCCTTGCCGTATCCCTTTTCATACGCAAGCTCCTTTGCATATCTCTTGAGTACCACGGCTCTGGGGTCGGACAGTGTATATACCGCGTGTCCCATACCGTAAATCAAGCCGGAATGGTCGTACACCTCTTTCTTGAGTGCCTTGACCAAAAAATCGGTCAGCTGGCCGTCATTCCACGGGTCTGCCACGGTTTCCTTAATGCAGTCAAACATTTCCTGCACCTTGATGTTCGCGCCACCGTGTCTGGGACCCTTGAGCGCACCGATACCGCTTGCAATAGCAGAATACGTATCCGTGCCCGAGGAGGAAAGCACGCGCGTGGCAAAAGTGGAGCAGTTACCGCCTCCGTGCTCTGCATGCACAACAAGCGCAACGTCCAGAAGTCTTGCCTCCTTCTCGGTATAGGACGAGTCGGGACGCAGCACGCGCAAAAAGTTCTCCGCGGTGGAAAGGCCGTCCACGGGGTTATGAATATTCAGGCTTTCATCATGGAACGCGCTGCGATACACCGCATACGACTGTGCCGCGATCACAGGCAATCTTGCCGTGATCTCCATGCTCTGGCGCATCATGTTATCAAGCGAGGTATCGTCGGGATTGGGATCATAGGAATACAGTGACAGCACCGCGGTAGCCATTTTGTTCATGATCGAAGGGCTGGGCGCCTTGAGCAGGATATCCTCGGTAAAGCGAGGCGGCAGGCGGCGATAAGCAGAGATGACGTCATTGAACTCGGCAAGCTCCGCATCGGTGGGCAGGTGGCCGAAGAACAACAGGAAAATGCACTCCTCAAAGCCAAAGCGGCCGTCGGCCGTGAAGTTCGTAATCAGATCGTTGACGTCAAAGCCGCGGTAGCGCAGCACGCCCTCGGCAGCCTCCTTTTCACCCTCGTTGACTACGTAGCCGTGCGCGTTACCGATCTTGGTCACACCTGCGGTAACGCCCGTGCCGTCCACCTCACGCAAGCCTCGCTTGACGCGGTGGTTGTCAAAAGCCTCCTTGGGGATCTTATATGCACTTCTGGAATTTTCCAAAAGGTCGTTCATTTCGTTAATGATCTTGGTTTCGTTGTCGGGATTGATGTAGGGCATCGAATACACCCCTTTCGTGAAATAAAAGAATAAAGCAGGGATAGTATACCATACTTCCCTGCTTTTTGCAAGAGGTTTTGCAATATTTTATTTGTAAACTTTCATATTGTGCAGATTTCTTGTGTAATATATGTCGATTTCTGCAAGAATATTTTATCATCATGCAAACTCATTGCCGATCCACCGTGATCACGGCAAAGTGCGCTCCCTCCCATGCCGCAAGCTTATCAGCCACAGCCTGCTTGATCTCGGCATCTGTCAGCTTGCATTCAAAGGGCGCTTCGATATCAAAGATCAGATTGGTATGCGAAGGGCCCGATACCGCGCGAAAATCATGCATGGAAAGGCGCTCGTCAATACTTTTGAGCAGTTCGTTTGTTCTCTCTCGCAGCGCGTTGACCGTTTCATCATTGGTCACAATGGGATCCATATGAATGGTGGCTATGATACCAAGCTCGCTGTGCAGTCTTTTTTCAATATTATCAATGACGTCGTGCGTATGATACACGTTCGCGCTGCCGTCCACCTCCACGTGTAAGGACGCGATATAGTGACCGGGGCCGTAGCTATGCACCATCATATCGTGAATGCCCAGCGCCTCGGGATACTCACCTACAAGACTCTTGATGCTCTCGACCACCTCATCGGAGGGTGCTTCGCCCAAAATGGAATTTTTGGTCTCACCCAGCACGCGAACACCCGCAATCATGATCAGCACCGAAATGGCGATCCCCACCGCGCTGTCCAGCCAAGGCCAGCCAAGATATGCGGCCACGATCTGCGCTGCAAGCACACCGAGCGTTGCACCTGCATCCGAAATGCAATCGGTAGCGGTGGCACGCATGACAGAAGAATCGATCTTTTTGGCAATTTTGCTGTTAAAGAAGAACATCCACAGCTTGACTGCGATGGACACACCCAGAACGGTATAGGTCAACCAGCCTGCGCTGCTGACCTCGGCAGGCTCGGTGCTGCCAAGCAGATCGGTCAGCGTGCCGATCGAATCGGTAAACAGCGTCCAGCCGACCAGGATAATGATAACCGACACCAAAAGGGACGCGACGTATTCAATTCTTGCATGTCCGAAGGGATGCTCACGGTCGGCAGGCTTGGCGGCCATACGAAAGCTGATCAGAGAAACCAGCGAGGAGCCCGCATCGGACAGATTATTCATACCGTCAGCCATGATAGAAATCGCGCCAAACAGCGCACCCACCGCGATTTTGCCGGCTGCGACCAAGAGGTTGAGCACAATGCAAACCATGCTGACCATTGTGCCGTAAGCCGAGCGCACGCGCACGTCGCTCACGGCATCGGGATTTTTGATAAAAAGCTTTGTAAGTAAGGTAGTCAATAGATGCCTCCAAATTTTTGATAAGTAAAACAGCATGAAAGTTTTTGATCGACCTTTTTTCAAAAAGGTCGCGGGGTTCGGGGCAGCGCCCCGCTATTCGGCGTTTTTTGGTTCTTTTTTGCGCCTACTTGCACAAAAAAGAACGGAGAGAATTTTCTCAATGTTAGCCGTCTTAAATTTTTTACCCGCTTTTTTCTTTGACACCGCTGGCGCAGAAGAAATTGCTTCGCATAGCGAAGCTGTTCACAAAAAAGAAACGCCGAGAAAGTTTCGCGCCTGCGGGCGCGACTTGGGGCTCTGCCCCAAGTCCCCGCCGCCTTTTGAAAAAGGCGGGCGAAAACTTTCATCCGTGGCAACCGTATGGTGACGGTTATGCGCCCCAATATTTTTTATCCAGACTTCGCAGCTGGATCGCTTCGGCAATATGCACGTCACGAATGATCTCGCTGCCGTCTAAATCCGCAATCGTACGCGCCACGCGCATGACTCTGTCGTAGCCTCTTGCCGAAAGCCCCATGGAATCGTATGCCATGCGCAACAGCTGTGCCGCTCCCTCGTCGGTCTTGCAATATTTGCGGATGCCTGCGGCATCCAGTTGCGCGTTACAGGTGATCTTATCATTCCCCATGCGCGCCTTGGCAAAATCTCTTGCCGCAATCACACGCCGGCGCACGGTCGCAGAGGTTTCTGCCGCCTCATTGCTTGCAGAGATCTCGTCGTAGGAAAGCGAAGGAAGCTCGATCTGAATATCCATTCTGTCCAGCATCGGGCCGCTGATACGCGAAATATAGCGCTGTACCTCCCCCGCCTTACACGTACAGGGGCGTGTGGGGTGACCGAAATAGCCGCAGCGGCAAGGGTTCATAGCCCCCACCAGCATAAACGAGCATGGGAAGGTCACACGTCCGCTGGCGCGCGAAATGGTCACGCGGCGATCCTCAAGCGGCTGACGCAAAGCATCGGTTACCTGCTTGGGAAATTCGGGAAATTCATCCAAAAACAGTACACCGTGATTGGCCAAGGAAACCTCACCCGGACGCGGATTGGTACCGCCGCCTACCAAAGCCACCGCGGACATGGTATGGTGCGGTGCGCGGAAAGGTCTTGTGGAAAGCAAAGACGTGCCATCCGGCAGCGTACCCGTAACCGAATGCACCTTGGTGGTTTCGATTGCCTCGTCAAAGGTCAGAGGAGGCAGAATGGTAGCCAGCCTTTTGGCCAGCATGGACTTTCCCGTACCCGGAGGGCCGATCAACAAAATGTTATGCCCGCCTGCAGCCGCGATCTCCATCGCGCGCTTGGCAAGGGCTTGTCCCTTGACGTCCGAAAAATCTATGCCATAGTCCACGCTTGCATCATTGAGCGCGGTATCGTCCGGCTTGACGGGCTGCAGCAGCTTGACACCGTTGAGGTGATCAATAAACTCGCGCATGCTATGTACGCCGTACACCGTGATCCCATGCACGGCAGCCGCCTCCTTGGCATTCTGCAGCGGAACGAAAAACTCGGTAAAGCCCGCATCTCTGGCAGCCACACACATGCTCAGCACACCGCGCACCGCTCTCCATGCACCCGAAAGCGAAAGCTCACCCACAACGCACTTTGTTTTCATATCGGTTTCGCGATTGATCACACCTGCACAGCGCAAGATCCCCGTCAGAATGGCCACGTCAAACTGTGAGCCCTCCTTTTTACGGTCTGCAGGTGCCAGGTTGACCATAAAGGACATGCCCGGGAAACGGTATCCGCTGTTCTCGCAGGCGGTGCGCACGCGCTCCTTGGCTTCCTTGACTGCAAGATCGGGCAGACCTACCAATTCAAAATTCGGCATCTTGGGCTGGCCGTCCGCTTCTACAGTGACAATAAAACCGTCAATACCGTAAAGCCCTGCGCTATAGATCTCAGATAACATGTCGTTCCTCCGATTTTCGTCATTACTTAAGTGTAACACTATTTTGCTAAAAAGTCAATATTTGCTTTACAAAACCTGAACAATATGATATAATATAGGTAACAATACACGATGGAGGTTTGTATGAAACAAGCAGGCATTCTTCTCCCGCTCTCTTCGCTCCCCTCTCCCTACGGTATCGGTACCATGGGCAAGGAAGCTTTCAGATTTATCGATTTTTTGAAAGACAGCAACCAGGTGATCTGGCAATTGCTGCCCATTCATCAGACAAGCTACGGTGATTCTCCCTATCAATCTCCCTCTGCTTTTGCGGGCAACCCCTACTTTATCGATCTTGACACTTTAATCGAAGAGGGTCTGTTGACCAAAAAGGAGGTAAAGGATCAGCCTCCCACCACAGAATACGTGGATTACGCGCACGTTTATTATGCGCGCTATCCCCTTCTGCGCCGCGCATTTGCGCGTTTTGATCCCCAAAATTACCCCGACTACAACGATTTCTGCGAAAGCAACGCCTTTTGGCTGGATGATTACGCGACCTTTATGACCATTAAGGGTACGTATGATTTTCAGGGACGCAGCACTTGGGCATTGGCAGACCGTCGTAAAGATACACTTCCCGCAGATAAAGAAATCGACCAAAGCGAATGCAACTTCTGGAAGTTCCTGCAGTACGAATTCTTTACCCAGTGGGAGCGCATGCATGCATATGCAAAATCCCAAGGCATTGCCCTTGTGGGTGACATGCCTATTTACGTTGCCGACGACAGCGCGGACGTTTGGGCCAATCCCACCATGTTTTGCTTGAATGCCAAGGGCATGACCAAAACCGTTGCGGGAGTTCCGCCCGATTACTTCTCTGCCACAGGCCAGCTGTGGGGCAACCCTCTTTACGACTGGAAGGCCATGAAGCAGGACAACTACAACTGGTGGTATGAGCGTCTTCGCGTGGCTTTCTCGCTGTTTGATATCGTGCGCATTGACCACTTCCGCGGCTTCTGCAATTACTGGTCGATCCCCGCAGGTGAAGAAACCGCTATCAACGGCAAGTGGAAAAACGGCCCCGGTGCTGCTATGTTTGTCGAGCTGGAAAAACGCTTTGGCGGCAGAATGCCTCTGATCGCAGAGGACTTGGGCGATCTTGACGCAAAGGTTTACACCATGCTGAGAAAAGTCGGATACCCCGGCATGAAGGTGCTGCAATTTGCATTTGACGGTGAAGACAGCGAATACCTGCCCAAGAATTACACCGAAAATTGCGTAGTATATACCGGCACGCACGATAACCGCACCACACTTGGCTGGCTGAACGACCGCAATTACGATCAGCGCGTTCGCTTTGAGCGCAACGTTCCCATTTACAAGGGTGCCAAGGATCTTGATCGCTTGGTACGCTTTGCCATGGACAGCTGCGCGGACTACTGCATCATTCCCATGCAGGACTACTTGGGACTTGACGACGTCGCGCGCATTAATACCCCCGGAACCTTGGGTGACAACTGGAAATGGCGTCTTGCCAAGAATTACGACAAAGCATCCGTTAAGAATCACATTCGCAAGCTGACCGAAGCAAGCGGAAGAAATCAATAAACCAAAGAAGGGTTGGCATGGGGCTGCAAAATTAGCGGTAAAAGAATAAAGGAGAATTTGCGAAAGTGATTCGCAAGCTCTCTCTTTTGTCGTTCTATTGGTGATATTCCGAATGCGTCGAAGTGTTATTGCCCGGTGGGCAGTGATATTGTTCGGCTTCGCCTCACAGTGATATTCTATTCGCCTCAAACTCGCGAAGCGAATAACACTCGGCGTAAGCCGAATATCACTGCCAAAGGCAATATCACTCGCCA
>JAFTLD010000050.1 GCA_017452945.1 Clostridia bacterium
GAAACCGCGAATTTTGGTGTAAGGGATATTACGTTGATACCGTGGGGAAGAACACGAAGGCAATAAAAGAGTACATTGCGGATCAACTAAAGAGGGATCAAGAAAGTGATCAGTTAGCGATGTTCGACCCACGGGACCCATTTATGGGTAGTAAGTAACAGTTGCATGGCTGGCAGGCCAATTGACGGCGCACTTGTGCGCAGCCAGTATTATTAGGGCTATGCCCGAAACTGAAATACCACCCGCTATGCGGGTGGATATTTATTCGCCCCACCCCAACGGACCACCCCCATAGGATAAAAGTTTTCGCCCGCCTTTTTCAAAAGGCGGCGGGCTCCAAGGGCAGAGCCCTTGGTCGCCTCCGCAGAGGCGAAATTTGCTCCATCGCCGTTTTTTTGGTTCTTTTTTTGCGGCAACTTGCTCAAAAAAAGAACGGAGAGAATTTATTCAATGTAATAAACGAACGCATTTAACGGGCGATCACTGATCGCCCCTGCGTTTTTTGATAAGTTTTCCAAAAACATTTGACAAAAGGAAAATCTTGTGTTATAATACTATGATTAAAGTAAAATCTATAACTATGCCCAAAGGAGGGATGAGAATGGTAACCATCACGGGCGTGGAAAAGGGAAGCCGTGCGCAAAAGCACGGGATTATGGTAGGCGACGTGCTGCTTTCGATCAATGACCGAGAGATCCGTGACGTGCTGGACTACCGCTTTCATCTGACCAATCGCACCGTCACGCTGCAATTGCACCGCGGCCCGGAGCTGCTTTCGGTCACCATCCATAAGCAGGAATACGACGATATCGGCCTTGATTTCGAAACTCCCTTGATAGATAAAAAGCAGCGCTGCGAGAATAAATGCATCTTCTGCTTTATTGACCAATTGCCCAAGGGTATGCGCGAAACGCTCTATTTCAAGGACGACGACTCCCGACTTTCCTTCTTGCATGGAAACTATATCACGCTGACCAACATGCATGACCGCGACATTGACCGCATCATCGAAATGCATATCAGCCCCGTCAATATTTCGGTGCATACCACAAACCCCGAGCTGCGCTGCTTTATGCTGCATAATAAACGCGCGGGCGAGGTGCTTTCCTATATGCAAAGATTGGCCGACGCGGGCATTACACTCTGCGGACAGATCGTGCTTTGCCGCGGCATCAACGATGGCGCGGAGCTGGATCGCTCACTTGCCGATCTTCAAGCCTTGTATCCCGCCATGTCCTCGGTGTCCATCGTCCCCGCAGGACTGACGCGCTACCGCGAAAAGCTGTACGAGCTGATGCCCTATACCCCCGAGGAATGCGCCCGTATCATCGAGCAGGTCAACCGCGTGGGTGATGAGTGCTACGAAAAGTACGGGACGCGCATCTTCTGCTGTGCGGACGAGCTTTATCTCAAAGCAGGACTGCCGCTTCCGGGGGAGGAATACTACGGTGACTACGACCAGATCGAAAACGGTGTGGGTATGATCACCTCACTGACAAGCGAAGTCAAGCTTGAGCTTGAGTATGCAGACGAATATAAAGAAAAATTCCATGGACCCAGATGCGTCAGCATTGCCACGGGTGTTGCAGCTTACGATACCATCTGTGCGCTTTCCTCGCAGCTGGAGCAAGCCTTTGAAGGCCTTGAGATTCACGTGTACCGCATCGTCAATCATTTCTTCGGTGAGAGCATCACGGTGGCCGGTCTTTTAACCGGTAAGGATATAACCGAACAGCTTGCAGGTCAGGCGCTTGGCGATTGTCTGCTGATCCCCGAAAACACCTTGCGCGCGGGTGAGGATACCTTGCTTGACGACATGACGGTCGGGCAGCTTTCGGATATTCTGGGTGTTCCCGTGTACCCCTCTGCAAACGACGGCGTTGGTTTTATTGAATCGGTGCTGGGCGTAAAACTTTGTAACTAAAAGGAGGTTTTTATAGATGTCTATGCCTTTAATTGATATCGTGGGTCGTCCCAACGTGGGGAAATCGACTCTGTTCAATAAACTGATCGGTGAGCGCCGCTCCATTGTAGAGGACGTTCCCGGTGTGACTCGTGACCGTATTTACGGTGAAACCGAATGGAGAGGAAAAAAACTGGCTGTGATCGATACGGGCGGTATTGAGCCCAAGACCGGTGACGTCATCCTCTCGCAAATGAAGACCCAGGCACAGATCGCAATTGACGACGCTGACGTGATCGTATTCATGTGTGACGTGCGCACGGGCTTGACCGCCAATGACCGCGACATTGCCGTTATGCTCAAAAGAAGCGGCAAGCCGATCGTGCCTTGCATCAACAAGTGTGACCGTATCGGTGATCTGCCATATGAATTCTATGAGTTTTATGAGCTGGGTTTTGCGTGCGATCCCATTGCGGTGTCCTCCATTCACGGCACGGGTTCGGGCGATCTTTTGGACGCCTGCCTGGAATCTCTTGGCGAGTGGGATGATACCGAGGAAGAGGATGATACTGTCAAGGTAGCCGTCATTGGCAAACCCAATGCGGGTAAATCCTCCATTATCAATCGTTTTATCGGCCAGGAACGCATGATCGTGTCCGATATTGCAGGCACCACGCGTGACGCAGTGGATACCAAGGTGGAGAATGATTTTGGGAAATTCACCTTTATTGATACTGCGGGCATTCGTCGTCAGGCAAAGATCGACGATAAGATCGAAAAGTACAGCGTGCTGCGCGCACACATGGCAGTGGAGCGTGCAAACGTTTGCCTTTTGTTGATCGATGCAAGCACCGGCATTACCGAGCAGGATGAAAAGATCGCAGGTATTGCACACGAAGCCGGTAAGGCCACCATCATTGTGGTCAACAAATGGGATACTATCGAAAAGGATAATAACACAGTCAAGCAGTATACCGACAAGATCCGTACTGCGCTTGCGTATATGCCTTACGCGCCTATCCTGTTCGTTTCCGCCAAGACGGGGCAGAGAATCCCCAATATCTACGAGCACATCATGTACGTGTACAATCAGGCCAATACGCGTATCTCGACAGGTATGCTCAACGACGTACTTGCAGAGGCAACCATGCGTACCCAGCCTCCTACAGACAAGGGCAGAAGACTCAAGATCTACTATATGACACAGATCAGCGTAGCGCCTCCCACCTTTGTTATTTTCTGCAACAACATCGAGCTGTTCCATTATTCGTATCAGAGATATCTGGAAAACTGTCTGCGCGATACCTTTGGGTTCCGCGGCACGCCCATTAAGCTGATCATAAGGCAGAAGGGCGACGATAAGGTCTGATAGCTTGCTGCTTTTTCGCGCCCAAGATCCTTCGCAGCGCATCCATTGGTCTGTCATTCTCGAGCGAAGCGAAGAATCTTGACCAATGGATGCTTGCTCGAGGATGACAGGGCGCGGGGGAAGAGCGATTATTTGAAAGGATATTACTATGTTTATTGATAATGTAAAAGTATACCTCAAGGCTGGGGATGGCGGCAACGGTGCCGTGTCCTTCCGTCGTGAAAAATACGTAGCCGCAGGCGGCCCCGACGGTGGTGACGGTGGCAAGGGCGGCAACGTGGTGTTCCGCGTTGATCCCGGTGCCAATACGCTGCTGGCTTTCCGCTATCAGCGCAAGTTCATTGCTGAGCGCGGCGGTGACGGCACAGGCGCAAAGCGCCACGGTGCGACCGGACAGGACGCTGTGGTGCTGGTGCCTCCCGGAACGCTGATCAAGGATGTGGAAAGCGGTAAGATCATCCACGACATGACCGAAAACGACGGTGCAGACTTTATCTGCTGCCGCGGCGGTAAGGGCGGCTGGGGAAACAAGCACTTTGCCACGCCTACAAGACAGGTGCCTTTGTTTGCCAAGAACGGCACAAGAGGCCAGGAAAAGGAAGTGCTGCTGGAGCTCAAGATGCTGGCAGACGTGGGATTGATCGGCTATCCCAGTGTGGGTAAGTCGTCTATTCTGGCCCGTATCAGTTCTGCAAAGCCCAAGATCGCGGACTATCATTTCACCACGCTCTCGCCCAATCTGGGTGTGGTCAGCACTGGCGGTGAAAGCGGCTTTGTGGCTGCCGATATTCCGGGACTGATCGAAGGTGCAGCTGACGGTGCAGGCCTTGGACACGCGTTCCTTCGTCACATAGATCGCTGCAGATTGCTCTTGCACGTGGTGGACGTTGCTTCTGTAGAATACAGAGATCCCATCCAAGATATAAAGACCATCAATACCGAGCTTGAGCGTTATTCTCCCGAGCTGGCGACTCGCCCGCAGATCATCATTGCCAATAAGGTGGACGTGCTTGATCCCGAGCAGGTGGACGTGGAAGCATTTGAAGCGTTTGTTAAAGAGAACGGTTGGGAGCTCTTGTACGTTTCCGCTGCAACCGGTCAAGGCTTGCAGGAAATGATCCGCCGCGTGGCAGACCGTCTGGCTGATCTGCCTCCCATGACCGTGTACGCAGCAGAGTACGCAGAGGAAGACGCATACGTGGGCGGTGGTAAGGATACCACCATCACCTACGACCACGGTGTATATTACGTGGAAGGCGAGTGGCTGTACAACCTGATGGGTACCATCAACTTCAGCGATTATGAATCTTTGAATTATTTCCAGAAGGTGCTGCAAAAGAGCGGTGTGTTCGAGGCGTTGGAGCAAAAGGGATGCCGCGATGGCGATACCGTTTCAATCTACGATTTCGAGTTTGACTACGTAAAATAATTATTAGGAGGCAATATATGAACATCTGGCATGATATTGACCCTGCAGAAATCACCCCCGAGAAGTTTACTTGTGTGATCGAGATTCCCAAGGGAAGCAAATGCAAGTATGAAATGGATAAAAAGACGGGTATCTGCCGCCTGGACAGAATTCTGTACACCGCAACGCACTATCCCGCCAACTACGGATTTATTCCGCGCACCTTTGCCGATGACGGTGACCCGTTGGACGTATTGGTGCTGTGCGACGAGCCCATTTACCCTTTGACGTTGGTTGATGTGTACCCTATTGGTGTGGTACGAATGATCGATGGCGGCAAGCTGGATGATAAAATCATTGCGCTGCCTTGCACCGATCCGACCTATGGCGGTGTCAAATCGATCCATGAGCTGCCCAAGCACGTATTTGATGAAATCATGCATTTCTTTACCGTGTATAAGCAGCTGGAGAACAAGCAGACAGCGGTCAAAGAGCTGTATAACTATCAAGAAGCGCAGAGCATCATTCAGGAGGCCATCGATCAGTATAGTATGATGGAGGCCAGAGGTGACTTCGCAGGACATATGTAAAAAGAGTAGAACGGCAAGCACGCGCTTGCCGTTTTTTACTAAGGACAAAGCGGCGTGTAACTGCGGGGACGGATCCGCGTTATGACGCAAAGCGACAAAGTCGCTGCGTTGTAACACGGTTCCGTCCACCTGTTACGCGCGTGAAATATGGGTATGTTGTTTGCATGGCGCGTAACAGGGGACAGGACATAGTTACACCGCAAGCGGCGTAACAATGCTCCGTCCCCGGTTACACGTATCTCCGAGCGGATATCCGGATTCATCACAAATTCTCTCTTGAAAATCTCCATATCTTATGATATAATAAAGAAAAAGCATGGAGGTGATTCCATGATTCGCATTATGTTTGTCTGCCACGGCAATATCTGCCGTAGCCCCATGGCCGAATTCGTGCTCAAAAAAATGGTTGCCGAGCGTGGCTGTGCCGATCGGTTTGTGATTGCGTCAAGTGCCACCAGCACCGAGGAAATATGGGGCGGAGTGGGCAATCCCGTGTACCCACCTGCGAAGGCGGAAATGGCCAAACATGGCATATCTTGTGAAGGCAAACGCGCCGTGCAGCTGACGCGTGCGGATTACGACAAGTATGATTTGTTCATTGGCATGGACAGTGCCAACATCTGTAATATGCATCGGATTTTGGGTGGCGATCCCAAAAACAAAATCCGTAAGCTGATGGACTATACCGCCAAGGGCGGTGATGTTGCAGATCCGTGGTACACAAGGGATTTCGGTACCACCTACCGCGACGTCAAGGCAGGCTGTGAGGGGCTGTTGAAAGCCTTCTCCGCTGGAGAAGGGGGACCATGAAGTGGTGGATGAGATTCCCATAAAACCGTTCAAAACCGTCTTGAACTGTCCTTCTGTTGGGGCAAGCAACCCACGTCTCCCTTCAAGGAGATGCTGCGTCATGCAGTAGAGGGTGTCCGTTTAGGTGAAGGAGCGTCCGCGTGGTGAACCTCATCCGTCATTTTGCAAACCGAAGCAATTCAAAATCGATCAGGGGGCAAAATGCCACCTTCCCCAGCGGGGAAGGCTTTTTCCACATATCTGTTTGATATTTCTTATCTATTCCGATTTTTAGCATTGGAGGTTACTATGGAAAGAATGAATGATGCATCTGTTGTCAAACAACAGTATGCCAATGCAAATAACCTCAATATCAGAATCTCAATCCATGATAAATACTCAACCAACAAGCAGGGCTTTGGAAACTGGATCGTTTCAAATTATCGTATAGAACAGGGCTTTCGAGTATTGGAATTGGGCTGCGGAACGGGCAGCATGTGGCAAAACAGGGATGCATTGATAGAAAAGTGCTCCGAACTTGTGTTGACCGATCTTTCCGAGGGAATGCTCACCACAGCCAAAAGCAGCGTAGGGAACTACGGCAATGTGACGTTTCAAGTCGTGGACATTCAGGATATCCCATATGAAAATGAAGCCTTTGACATCGTGATTGCAAATATGATGCTGTATCATGTCCCTGATATAGGCAAAGCTTTATCCGAGGTACGAAGAGTGCTCAGGAAAGATGGCTGTTTTTACTGTGCAACTTACGGTGAGCACGGAATCATGAATTATCTGTCCAAAATTCTGTCTGTATATAGCATCCAGGATAAAACCAATAAGGCATTCACGCTGCAAAACGGTTTCGAAATACTAAACAAGACTTTTGCACATGTAGAGAGATTAGAGTATCGTGATTCTTTGGCTGTCACTGACATTGACGATATGGTGGCATATATTTTCTCATTTGCAGATATCACTTCATTGGATTGCGTGCCAAAAGAAGAGATAAAAGCGGAGCTTATCAAGCATACCCTGAACGGAGTGCTGGACGTACCCAAGGAATACGGCATGTTTATATCTTCATAAAAAATACGTAACACAGGAGAACACACATGAATTTTACCGAAATCGCGCAAACCCGCCAATCCTGCCGCAGCTACGATGCGGGCAGAGAAGTAGAGCAAGAAAAGCTGGACGCCATTCTGGAAAGTATGCGTCTTGCCCCCTCGGCATGCAATGCGCAGCCCTATCATATCACGGTCTGCAAGGGCGAATCTGCCAAAAAGGCGGCAAAAGCTGTGCAGGGCATGGGTATGAATAAATTCGCCACTGATTGTCCCGTCATGCTGGTCATTTCCGAAGCACCTTATAACGCGACCGCAGCACTGGGCGCCAAGGTCAAGGACAACGACTACCGTTCCATCGATATCGGCATTATGACAGCCTATCTGACCGCTGAAGCCACCGCGCAGGGGCTTTCTACCTGTATTCTCGGCTGGCTGGACGATGCAAAGCTGCGCGAGATCTGCGGTATTGAAGAAAAGGTGCGTCTTGTGATCTCTTTGGGTTATGCCAAGGCGGACGATAAACTGCGTACCAAAAAGCGCAAGGAAATGACCGATCTGGTCAAAGTTTTGGAGAATTGAAATGAAGGTCACACAAATTATCGCAACAAATACGCAGATCGAGATCGTGATTCCCGAGCTGCCCATTCTGACACACGTATACGCCCAAGCGAGATTGCCGCTGGTCACGGGTGATGTGCGTCGCAAGCACCACGGAAGGATCGTGCAGGTTACCGACAAAAAGAAAAAGGATCGTGTCATCTTTGACCGCTTCGCAGGCGATATCGACCTGCTGCTCTGCCGCTTTGAGGTGGATGTGGAGGGGAAGACCTTGGACGGTGTGCGCTATGTGACCGACATTGCCCCCGAATGCTCGGCATCCGCGCCCACGCCTTTTGAGGTCAAGCGTCCCGTCGGTACATGGGTGACGGCCATTCCCGAGGATATCGATTATCTTGGTATGGGATGCATGATGACCGAGATCAACAGCCCGTGGATTCAAACCGTCACGCCCACCGAACAGGATATCTCGCACGTATTTTGCGGCAAGACCTATTATTTTGACAAGCCTACCATGGATCTGTACGACAGACTCATGCAGCCCTGCATTGACAGGGGAATACCTTGCCTGATCCGCGCCATCAACCGCTTTTCCTACCGTCTGAAGGGCTCGGACGACACATTGACAAGCATCATCGGCCACCCGGGGTACGAGCCAACGGGCTTTAACGAGCAGATGAGCGCCTTCAACCTGCGCACAGAAGACGGCTTTTGGATGTATTGCGCATTTATTGATTTTCTGTGCGCGCGCTACATGGACAAGGCAAGTCCGCTTTATTGCAGCGACGTGATGGATATCGGTAACGAGATCAACGCACAAGAGGTATGGCACAATACGGGTGCCATGACGTGCGCGGATTTCATGGAGGAATATACGGTGTCCTTGCGTCTTGCGCATCTGATCGCACGCAAGTACAATGCGGGTTCGCGCGTCAATATCTCGCTGGATCACTATTTTGCCACAGCGCTCAAAGAGGGCAATGAGCATTATTATCCGGGCCGCGCATGCCTTGCATATTTGGCAGACTATTGCCACCGCGACGGCGATTTTGATTGGGGCATTGCAGCACATCCGTATCCCGAAAATCTGACCAAGCCCGATTTTTATAACGATACCACCGCCACGTTTGATTGGAACACTCCTCGCATTACCATGAGGAATCTGGAAATGCTGCAAGGTCTTGTCGAGCTGCCCGAGTTTCTCTACCGCGGCAAGACTCGCACGGTGGTGTGTGACGAGCAAGGATTCCATACCGATTACAATGATCCCGAATCCGAGAACAAGGGCGCGTATGCGTTCGTGCTGCTCATGGAAAAGCTGCAGCGTTGCCCGAATATTACGTGGTTTTTGATCAACCGCTATGCTGATATGCCGCTTGGCGACGAGAGTGAGCTGCACCTCGGCCTGCGTTATGAAAAGGGCTATGCGGACGATATGCACCTTTTGATCAATCCGGGCGACTATAAAAAAATCTGCTACGCGATGCGTGCTTTCGGCACGGCCGAGTGGCAGAGGTGGATCGACGAGGCAAGGGCGTACATCGGCGCGGAGCTTTACGACAGCCTGCTTGCACCCGTGATGTCAAAGGACCAAGTCAATATTGATAGTTGGAAACAATAAAACGAGAAAGGGAGACATCCGTGTGGTGTCTCCCTGATTTTGTTGTCTGTTGGGATATTATGTGAGAAAACCGTTTGGAAAGTTTCTCGCCTGCGGGCGCGACTCGGGGCGCTACCGGTTAAGTTTTGGATGCTGACTTCGTAAGAAGATCAGCATCAGGTGGCGTCAGCAACACTCGAAAGCACGACAACATTCACACGCCACCATACTTTTCTGAAAAAAGGTCGATCAAAAACTTTCATGAGCGTGACTTAACTTTATTTGAACAACTCCGCCGTAGTCTTCATTTTCTCAATCACCGGCACGTCAAACGGGCATCTTGACTCGCATGCGCCGCAGCCAAGGCAATCGTCTGCATGTGCGTCCAGATTCAGATAATGCTCCTTGACCGATGCGGGAACGCTCTCTTGCATGGTTGCAAGATCGTAAAGCTTATTGACCATAGCAATGTCAATGTTGACAGGACAGGGCTTGCAATGTCCGCAATAGGTGCATTGACCGCTGTAGGCGTGTCTGGGTGCGTTTGCAAGCACGGTCGCATAATCCTTTTCGTCCTCGGTAGCACTTTCGTAAGCCAACGACGCGGGAATTTGTTCTACGTTATCAAAGCCGATCAGAACGCTGGACACTGCAGGTCTTGTCAGAGCATAATGCAGGCATTGCACAGGTGTCAGAGCCACGCCAAAGGGAGAGCGCTTTGCGTCCAAAAGTCTGCCGCCGCCAAGCCCCTTCATGACCGTTATGGCAACCCCTTTTTGCTCACAGAGCTTGTAAAGATCAGCGCGCTCAGGATCAATGCCGGAAAATTTCGCATCGTATTCATCCACAAAGAAATCGTCAATGTTCTCGGTCGGGGGCAGCAGGTCGTATGCGGGATTGAGCGAGAAGAGAATGACCTCCACAGCCCCATGCTCCACGGCAAGACGCGCGATATTGGTGTTGTGCGTGCTAAGACCAATATGACGAATCGCACCGGACGCCTTCAACTCCAGCATATAATCCATAAATCCGCATTCCAGTACGGTGTTCCAGTCATCCAACTTATCCACAAAGTGGATCATACCAAGATCAATGTAATCCGTCTGAAATCTTGCCAGAAGATCTGCAAACGCAGCTTTTACTTCAACCATGTCGCGCGTGCGCACGTACTGTCCGTCCCTCCATGCGGAGCCCACGTGTCCCTGCACGATCCACTTGTCGCGATTGTGCTTGATCGCGTTACCAATGTTGGTGCGCACGTTTGGCTCGGACATAAAGCAATCCACAATGTTGATCCCTTGTGCAAAGCATGCGTCCATGACAGCTTTGACTTCCTCTGCATTATGTCTTTCCAGCCATTCACCGCCAACACCGATCTCGCTGACGCACAGTCCCGTGTTTCCTAACTTTCTGTATTGCATGATGATACCGTCCTTTGCTTGTATTGCGTATATTATAACATAAAAGTAAAACCTTGTCAATCATGCTTGACGGATGTGGGCGTTTTGTGGTATACTGTAAAAAAAGTGAAAGGACCTTGTTTAGTATGTTTCGCGAAATGGTAAGACAAAGCAAGCAGCTCTCGAAGGATGACTGCATTAAGATTTTACGTAAGCAAAAACGCGGTGTGCTCAGCGTCAACGGGGACAACGGCTACCCCTATTCAGCACCCATCAATCACTATTATAACCCGGATGACGGTTGCCTGTATTTCCATACGGGCAGAAGAACAAGCAGCCACCGCACAGAATCGCTGATGGCGTGCAATAAGGTCTGCTATTGCGTGACCGAACCGGGCAAGCCCATCCCGGGAGATTGGGCACTGCTCGTGCGCAGCGTGGTGGTGTTCGGACGCGTGGAAATGATTACCGACGTGGATCGGATCGTTCCGATCTGTCGCGCACTGAGCAAGCAATTTACAACGGATGATGCCTTTATCGAGCACGAGCTTGACAGACTTGCAAAGGGAACGCTGCTACTCAAGCTGACGCCCGAGCATATCTGTGGAAAACAAGTGGAAGAAAAATAAGCGTGAAGTTTTACTTTATCTATCTGTTCAGTATGCATTCACGCACAAACCTCGCCTAAAAATGGGATCCAACCCATTTTTGGAGCAAAGCTCCGCGGTGAGGTTTCAGAAGTTACCAAAGTTAGGAGGAACCCATGCTTAAGGTAGGACAAAAAGCCCCCGATTTTACACTCTGCGATCAGTTTGGCAACCAAGTATCGCTTTCTGATTTCCTTGGAAAAAAGGTTGTCGTATATTTCTATCCCAAGGACAATACCCCGGGATGTACCCGTCAGGCATGCGCCTTTGCAGGCGCATATCAGGCGTTCAAGGAAAAAGACGTTGTGGTCATCGGCATCAGTAAGGACAGCGTCACTTCTCACGTCAAATTTGCCGAAAAGTATAGTCTGCCGTTTATTCTGCTGGCCGATCCCGAGCTGGAGGCTATTCAGGCATACGGTGTCTGGCAGGAAAAGAAGCTGTACGGCAAGGTGAGCATGGGTGTTGTGCGTACCACCTTTGTCATCGACGAACAGGGCATCGTCACCCACGTCATGCCCAAGGTCAAGCCCGATACCAATGCTGCAGAGATCTTGGCGATGCTTTGATCACAATTCAAATAAAATGACCGCCGCACCCGTTTGGATGCGGCGGTTGTGTTATTAATCCGGGAATTTCTCGTCAAGCTCTTTACATGTCATGAGGAAAGAATATGCATCTTGTTGGGTTTGATCCGTCCCAAGCCCAATGTGGGCAGAACTATCAGAAGACGAAATCTTATAGAGTGCAGACGATAATTCTGAAAAATTTTCCCATAGCTCATAATTGATCATGTAATCCGTGTTGTTACTTGTGATTCGGTCTTGTTTATTTCGGATTCTTTTATACAGTTCTAAAAAGCTCGCTGCATTGACCATGTAACACTTTTTACAGTGGGGGCAGTATGATATTTTGTAAATATCATGCAGAGAGGTTCCGCACTTCTCGCAGGTTGTATACTTCATCGCAACTCACCACTTAGTCGGAACACCGTTTACGTATCCCCATTCGCCATTCCAACAGACGGTGGCGGAACAGTAGTTACGCCATCCACTATCCCATCCTGAAGGTACACTATTTGCTTCGCAATATATGTGTTGCAAATTTGAGCAACCAGCGAATATTGAGAATTCCATGCTTGTAACAGTTTTGGGAATGATGATGCTTGTCAAGTTCGTGCAATCGCGGAATGCAGCCCACTCAATTCTTGTTACACTTTCTGGGATCGTGATATTTGTTAATCCGGTACAGCCCTCAAATGCCTCGTAACCAATATTAATTACGCTGTTAGGGATGATAATATTTTTCAAGCCGGTACAGTTTTTGAAAGCTCCACAGCTAATACTTGTTATATTCTCAGGAATGATAATATTTGTTAAGCCAGTGCAGCCAATGAAAGCATACCGTCCAATACTCGTTACGCTATCAGGAATGATAATCTCAGATAAATTCTCGCAGCCAGCGAATGCACTATCACCGATTATTGTTCCACTGGTGATTACTATCTTTGTCAAGGATGAGGGAATACAAGAATTGCCGAAGAGATGTTCAAGTTCCGTACTACCTGTACCGTTCTGATTGGCTCCTATAAAAGGCAATGACATGCTTGTCAGTCCTGTGCAGCCTTGGAATGCTTTATAGCCAATACATGTTACACTATTAGGGATTGTAATGCTTGTCAACCCGGTGCAATTTGCGAACGCCTCGTCCCCAATACTTGTTACACTATTGGGGATGTAAATAGTCCTGAGTTTAGTTTGACCGTAAAATGCAGCATTGAATATTTTGCGAGTGCCATCGCGTAAAGCGACTACTGCTGAAGAGTTATCAAACCTAATGACACAATTATCTACATAAGAAACGCCATCTTCTATTTGAATCAGTGATGTACAGCCCGAAAACGTGGTATCATAAAGAACAATGACATTATCAGGGATTGTAATGCTAGTCAACTTTGTGCAAAATGCGAACGCATAAGTACCAATACTTGTTACACCGTTACCAATAGTCACGCATTGCAGATTTTTACACGCTGAAAAGGTACTTTCACCGATGCTTTCTACACTATCCGGAATGATTATGCTTGCCAATTTAGGACAAGACTGAAATGCATAAGAACCGATACTTTTTATACCGGTGCCAATGATGACATTTTCCAAATTATTGCAACTTTTGAAAGTTTGTTCATTAATATGTTGCACACTATCCGGAATGATAATACTTGTCAAACTATCACAATTGTAGAATGCGGAGCGGCCAATAGTTGATACATTGCCGGGGATTATGATGCTTTTCAACGAAGTACAACCAAAGAAAGCTGAATTTCCAATACTTATGATACATTCGGGGAGATACACATTTGTAATAGTTGTGTTATATTCAAAGGCTGATTGTCCAATTGCTTTAACAGGTAAACCCATGTATTCCGCCGAGATTATAATTCTCTCAGAACTGCCTTTATAGTCAACGACCTCAGCATAGGTACCGTCATCGGAAACAATGTATACGACTCCCTGCGTAGATGCAACAGGCAAATCACAGTTTACGCAATATCCATCTTCACCGACAGAATGCGCCTCTTTTTTATTTCCTTGGCCGCAGACCGTGCAAGTAAACCAGTGGTTATCTACATCGTAAGAGTATTCTGTATCCCAGGTGTGTGATGCATTTATCACTTCCTGTGCAACGAGAACTTCGTTACATACGGAACAATGCATACCTTTGGTCAAGCCGTTTTCGGTACATGTAGGAGAAACAGCTGCGTCGATCACTTCAGTATGGCCAAGCGCATCCACCACGATCGTCTCACGGCTAAGCTCTGTATTGCATACAGCGCAGTATATAACGCTATCATAAGAACCGGTATTGACACAATCGGGATCTACGTTATTTTCTATCACCATATCATTCGCGGAGTGACCAAGTGCGTCAACAAGTACCTGTGCAACAATAACCTCGCTGCAAACGTCGCAATGAGAGCCTTCGGTCAAACCGGTTTCGGTGCAGCTAGGAACTACAGCTGCATCAATCACTGGGGTATGTCCGTACGCAGCTACTTCATCAGCTGTGTAAGTGTCGCCACATTCGGAGCAAGCGTAGGTTGTGTAACCGGTTTCGGTGCAAGTGGGCGCAGTTACTACTGCATCATACTTGTGACCAAGTGCTGCAACAACTTCCTGCGCAACAAGAACTTCACCGCAAACGTTGCAATGAGAACCTTCGGTCAGGCCGGTTTCGGTGCAGGTAGGAGATACTGCAGCGTCAGCGGCCTCGGTGTGTCCTAATGCGGGAGCAAGCTCGATTCCGCATACCAAGCAGGGTTGATTAGTGGTACAGGTTGGCTCTGCACCGAGGGTATGGCCATTGGCTGAAGCCAACTGCTCACCGCAAACCGTGCAGTTCTGTGGATCGGTACAAGTAGCTTCTGTGCCGGGAGTATGTCCAAGCGCATCAACCGTTTCCTGTGCAACAAGCACTTCGTTACAAACAGAGCAGTGCTTACCTTCGGTTAAACCTGTTTCAGTACAGGTGGCAGCGACTGCAGCATCAATAGCTTCGGTATGTCCAAGCGCGTCAACGGTGTTCTGTGCAACGAGAATTTCATTACAAACAGAGCATTTCTTGCCTTCGGTCAAGCCGGTTGCAGTACATGTTGCAGCGACTGCAGCATCAATAGCTTCGATATGTCCAAGCGCGTCAACGGTATTCTGTGCAACGAGAATTTCATTACAAACAGAGCAGTGTTTACCTTCGGTCAAGCCGGTTGCAGTACATGTTGCAGCGACCGTTGCGTCAACCACTTCAGTATGTCCGAGTGCGTCAACGGTATTCTGTGCAACGAGAATTTCATTACAAACAGAGCAGTGTTTGCCTTCGGTTAAACCTGTTTCAGTACAGGTGGCAGCGACTGCAGCATCAATAGCTTCGGTATGTCCGAGCGCGTCAACCGTTTCCTGCGCAACCAAAGCCTCGTTACATACAGTGCAGTGGTTACCTTCGGTCAAACCTGTTTCGGTACAGGTAGGTGCAATTGCTGCATCAACGGCTTCAGTATGGCCAAGTGCGTCGATGCTCAGCTTTTCTGTTTCACCGCATTCACAGGTGCGCTGCTGTTCACCATTTTCGGTACAGGTTGCTTCCTTGACGGTTGTCCAATCGCCAAATGCGTGTACGTGCGGCTCGGTTTCAGATTCAGTTTCAATTACGGGTTCTGTTGTCTGTTCAATCGAACTGTCCGTAGTGCTGTCTGTGGTTTCGTTTTGCGTTTGTTGCTTGTTTGTGTCACATGCAGTCATCAAGAGCAAAACAGCCAGCATAACAAAACAGAGAATTGAACAGAGTTTCCACGTTTTCTTCATTTTGTTTCTCCTTCACAAATAAAAAGTGCGCCAACCGAAGTCAGCGCACCGAAAAACACAGACTCCCAGTTGTCGCCAAACGAACTTGATCGCAGATAGGTACTATTCGCACCGTCAAACGGGAGCTGCATTTTTGCCAAAATGAAGTTCGTTTGAGGATGCAGAAAAAAGGTACAGCTTTCCCATGTGAGAAAGCATACCTATCGGCGATTATTCAGTTCGTTTGGCATTTTTTATTATAACACAATTTATTTGATTTGTAAACACAGAATTATGAAAAACAAGGATAAATTGAGAAAAGTGCGCCTGCGGCATCGCCGC
>JAFTLD010000051.1 GCA_017452945.1 Clostridia bacterium
AAGAAGCGGCAGGGCAAGCACTACTGCAAACTGCAGAAGCTGTGTAACTATATCATCCATCCTCACCACACGCACAAATGCTATAATCACAAATGCAATCGCCTGCTTTTTGAAATCGCCTCTCTTCTCTGTCAGAATATCTCTGACGGTCATGGCGGTTGCTTTATACATCTGTTCGGTGGTTGCTTCAGCGGGAGTGCAACCGAAATAACGGGAAAGCTTCACGGTCAGATCGTCTCTGATCTTTGCCGCTGAGGGTCTGTAGTCTATCATTGGTTTAGAAATCCTTTCTTAGGGGTATAATCAAATTATTACAGCTCGTCGTACATATCCAGGTACTTGGCTGCGGATGCGCTCCAGGAGAAATCGGTGCGCATAACCTTGGCAACCAGCTTTTTCCACTTGGCAGTCTGCTTGTACAGATCGATTGCAGCCAAGGTGCGCTCATGCAGCTCGGCTCCCGAGTAGCCTGCAAAGGTAAAGCCGTTGCCGAGCATCTCGCCGTCCTTTTCCCAATAGGGCTTGATCGAATCGTAAAGTCCGCCGGTCTCGCGAACCACGGGAACGGCACCGTAGCGGGATGCGATCATCTGAGAGAGTCCGCAGGGCTCGCTCTTGGAGGGCATCAGGAAAATATCGGTTGCAGCGTAAATACGCTTGGCAAGATCACGGTCGTAGGTCAGCAGTGCTGCCACCTTGTCGGGATAACGTGCGGAAAGATCCGCGAAGAAGCGTTCAAATCTCTCCTCGCCCTTGCCAAGCACGATCAGCTGAACGTCGTTTTCGGCAACAAGCTGATCAGCAATCTCACTGATCAGATCCAGGCCCTTATGGGCGGCCAGGCGGGAAATGACTGCAAGCACAGGCACGTCTGCACGCAAGGGCAAGCCTGCCTCTGCCTGCATTGCCTCTTTATCCTTTGCCTTGCCCGAAAGACGGCGCGCATCAAAGGTGGAAACAAGGCCGGTATCCTTGGCGGGATTGTAATAATCGTAGTCAATGCCGTTGAGAATGCCTCTGAGCTTGTAGCTGTTCTGCTCTAAGACAAAGTTGAGTCTGTGTGCGTACTCGGCAGTCTTGATCTCCTCAGCATATCTGGGGCTGACCGTGGTGACCGTATCGGCACACACAATGGCAGCCTTCATCAGATTCAGGCAATCGTCATAGTGCATCAGCGCGGTATGCTCCACGCCAAGCTCAAAGACGTCGCCCAGAATCGACATGTCATACTGACCCTGGTACTCAATATTATGGATGGTAAACACGCTCTTCATGTGCTCGTAAGCGGGCTGATTGCGGTATCTGGTATTGAGATACACCACCGACAAGGCAGCCTGCCAATCGTGCGCGTGCAGCACGTCGGGATACCAATCGATATGCGGCATCATTTCAAGCGCAGCCTTGCAGAAATATGCATATCTCTCACCGTCGTCAAAGTTGCCGTACAGCGAGGGGCGATTGAAATAATACTCGTTATCGATAAAGTAGAAGGTCACGCCATCCTTGACAAGAGACTTGACACCGCAATACTGGTTACGCCAAGCAAGGTTGACGCGGAATTCGGCAACCTGCTCAAGCTGATCTCTCCAGGTCTTGCCCATGGCACCGTACAAAGGGAGCACCACACGCACGTCCACGTTCTTGCCGCCCTTTTTGCGAATGGCAGCGGGCAGCGAGCCAAGCACGTCACCAAGTCCGCCCGTAGCGGCAAAAGGCATGGCCTCAGCACCAACAAATAAAATCTTTTTCATCACAAAGCCTCCGCGTATCAGATTGCGCCGTTCTTGCCGATGTAGAAGGGCATGGTCTCGCAGCCGGAAAGCACGCGGCCGTCCTTGATCATGACGTTCTTGTCGGTAATGACGCAGTTGAGCGTTACGTTCTCGCCCGTGTAGGTATCCTGCATGAGCACCGAGTTCTTGACAACGGTTCCCTTGCCTACCTTAACGCCACGGAACAGAATGGAATTTTCCACGGTTCCCTCGATCACGCAGCCGTCAGCCACCACGGAAATTACGATCTTGGCGTCCCCGCAATACTTGGTGGGAGCGGAGTTACGAACCTTGGTCAGAATGGGTCTGTTCGGAACACCCCAGATGCCCTTACGGGTGTCCTCGTCAAGCAGCGCCATGGAGCAAGCGAAATAGCCCTCCATCGAGCCGATCTTGGCGAACACGCCGTCGTATGCATAAGCGCGATAGTTTGCGCTTTCCAGCGATCTTGCGATCACGTCCTTGAAAAAGCTGGTATAGCCGTGGGAAGCAGCCTCCTGCACCACGCTCTGCAGATAGGTGCGGGTTGCAACCATGATATTGGTGCTGATGGTGACCTTGCCCTCGGTGGGATGCATTTCGGCAAAGTCGGTCACTCTGCCGCTCTCGTCCACCTGAACCACCGGTACGGTGCCCTGTACGGACAGCGTGCCCGCATCGATCACGGTAGTCACGAAGGTCAGATCCGCACCGCTCTTTTCGTGCGCCTCAAGCACTGCCTTGAGGTCAATGTTGCAGATAACGTCACAGTCGGACATGACAACATAGTCCTCGGAGCAACGGTTGATAAAGTTGAGCGCACCCTTGAGCGCGTCCATTCTGGAGCGATTGACGCCGGGGGTAGTGGTATCAAACATGGTAATATAGGGAGGCAGAATCTTAATGCCGCCCGAGCGACGAGCCAGATCCCAGTCCTTGCCGTTGCCGATGTGGTCAAGCAGCGACTGGTAGTTATAGTGGGTGATCACGCCCACCTTGGTGATGTCCGAGTTGACCATGTTGGAGAGTGCGAAGTCGATCAGGCGGTATCTGCCACCAAAGGGCACGGACGCCATGGTACGCAATCTGGTCATTTCGGCAATATTCTTATCGTGTGTATTTGCAAAAATCAATCCTGCTGCAGTCATTGTTTCGTCCCCCTTTCTTAAACCTCGGGAATCATGGCACCGGCTTCAACGACAGCGCCATCCTCGATGGTAACGTCTTCACCAATCACGGCAATTCCCTTTGCCGTTGCCTTATCCTCGCCGATCACGGCACCCTTACCGATGGTAACGCCGGTATCCACAATTGCATAAGATACCACAGCGCCCTCACCGATCACAGCGTCGCCCATCAGTACGCTGTCAGTCACAACAGCGCCCTTTTCGATCTTGACGCCCGCACCGACCACGCAGTTACGGACCGTACCGTAGATCTCGCAGCCCTCGGTGATATTGCAGTTTTCGATGACAGCATCCTTGCCCACAAACTGCGGTGCAAGTGCATGGTGACGCGCGTAGATACGCCAGGATTCGTCACCCAAATTGAGCTCGGGATTCTCGCCCAGCAGATCCATGTTGGCCTCCCAGAGCGAGGAGATGGTTCCGACGTCCTTCCAATAGCCCTCGAAGGGATATGCAAACATCTTCTCCCCTGCTGCCAGCATATTGGGAATAATGTTCTTACCGAAATCGTTGGACGAGCCGGGAGTATTCTCATCGGCAATCAGATAATCGTTCAGCTTCTTGCGGTTGAATATGTAAATACCCATGCTTGCCAGATTGGAATCGGGATTCTTGGGCTTTTCCGAGAACTTGTAGATCGAGCCGTCCTCGTTGGTGCTC
>JAFTLD010000014.1 GCA_017452945.1 Clostridia bacterium
CCAAAGGCGAAATTCTTGCTTACGCAGTGATATTTGGACTTCGTCCAAGTGATATTCGCTTCGCGAGCTTTGGAGGCGAATAGAATATCACTGCAAGACAACGTCTTGCAATATCACTTTTGCGATAGCAAAAATATCACGCTGTCGCAGACAGCATATCACTAAAACTATCAGGAAGTGCGCACTTACTCACCACCGATGTGGTAATACAATGGAAAAGAGCCGATATGGAAAATTAAATCCATATCGGCTTTTTACTGTCCTTTAGCACCCAAGGCTAATCCGTCGGGAATTTTGATTTTTGTGAGATATTAGTTCAGTGAGCGGTACAGAATTCGGAGAATATCCTCGTCTGTAATCAGCTCGTCTGCAATCACGACCAGACCGTCGGACGTGAGCGTGATCTGCTTTCCGGCAGACTCAATGATGCCGTTGGCTTGTACGTATTGCATGCCATAGTGGTTGTAGGTTGCAGCACCCTCGCAGGAATATCCGAGCGACTCAAGGAAGGAAACAGGGAGATAGATCTCCTCGTTGCTTGCCAGCAGCACGCCAAGCGTGTTGTCTTTGACAAGGCGAACCGATTGACCACCCACGAATGCGTTGTAGGAACGGGATTTGAGCACTACCATATCCTCGGTCAGCACGTCGGGGAGCTTGGTTTCGGTTTCGAGTGTGGTATAGCGGTAGTTGTATCTGCCGTTCGGGGCTGCGTCGCCCTGATCCAAAAATTCCATAATTTCGCCTGTGGGAACAGAATTGTCTGCCCACTTGAAATCAAAGGTGTCGCCCACACCGATCAGTTGCTTGGAAACCTTGATCTGCAGTACGTTTCCGGAAAGGGAATATTTCGCGCTGCCAACGCTCTCGAATTCCCACGTATCGGTACCCACGAATCTTTCCACCGAAACCCAACCGTCCTTTTGCGAGCGGTTGATCATGAAGTCGTATCCGTACCATCCAGTGGCGTCGTTGCAATCTGCGTTGATAAAGAGGTTCATCCAGCGGTTGCCTTCGGGAGCGGTGATGTCATCGGCACATTCTACGTAGAAGTAGAGGTAGGAGGAATCGCTTGAAACCTTAGCGGTGACAATGTCGTTTCTGCCCGAGAAGTTGACGTACATGCCGTTTTCATTGCCGCCAACGTGGCCGGGAGAGGTGCGATCCACTATATCACCTTCATAGTCGCGGAATTCGGGGCCGACGGCATACCATTGGCCAACCGAGCCGTTGATATCGATCGCCCACTGGCCAAATGCGCTTTCAATCTGACGCGTGCCCTTGTAGGTACGCAGATTCTTGGCCGTCTGATAGAGATAATTATCGCCAAAGCCGCCCTTCATAGGTTCAAGGTCGCGAGAATATTCGGGATTGAACTGGTCAACGAAATAGGTGGTGTAGGGGGAGTTTGGATCGTTGGAAACGTGGTATTCGCCGGCTAAGATCTGTCCAACACCTGCAGCACCCGCGCCTGCGCCCGACCATCTGCCTGCGATCCATTCGTTCCAGCCGGTCAGCATAAGCACGGGGGGATTGTTTTTGTAAACCTTTTCAAATTGTTCGTCAAAGGCAAGCCCCAAGCCCGTGGCGGTGTCCATGATTGCATACCCGAAATTCCAATCGCCCTCGTATTCGGGGACGCGGTTGTTCGCCCAGCTTCTGCCGGCTTTATAGCCAAACATGTTGGTAGCCCAGAAGCCGCACATGGCGTACATCTGTTCAAAGTCGCCCTTGTTGTCACCATAGCCCTTGCTTTGGACGTTGCCGCTCCATGCCCAGCAATTTGTTCCCTTTCTCTTGGCGTACCAGTTGGAGGCACCGATCGCCCAAGAATAGCGGATGGTGAAGAAGTCCTTTTGCTCCTCTGTCATGGCCACGTCGTCGGTCAGCATCAAAAGCGGCTTGCCTTCCCAATACATCCAGAGATCCTCGTAAAGCCCCGGCTCGTAAAGGTCTTGCCAAAGCTCGGCAAATTCAGCATCGTACGCACCGCACAAAAACACGATCTTAGGAACGGCGTAACCCTCTTGGCGAACCTCTTCCCAAACCTTCAGGAGTGCTTCATAGCTGACTTGGTGCGTGTTGTTGTTAGTGATATCGAAATAGACGAAATCCACACCTGCCTCAGCAAGCATGTAGGCGTGCTTGCGCAGCACCCATTCGTCATTAGAGGAGTAGTAACCGAAATAGGGCTCTGCCCAGTAGTGAGGATGTCCCTCGCCACCTTCCTGCATGACCTCGTAAAGCTTATCTACTCCGCCCTCCAAGTATGCAGCATAGTGATCGGATGCGGGGATTTCGGAGATCGTGCTCTGATCGCGGTCTCTCCAAAGGAAATAGAAGATACCGACCAGATTTGCTGATGGATCCTTGGTGTCCGCTGCGTCCGGCAGGGAACGGTTGGCACCGTCGGTTGCTACCCACGTGTCGGCAAACACGTCGCGCGTAGCGGGCAGGATGCCGTTATTGTTTTGGTCGTCCTTTGCATAAGTGTAATCCGGGAGCACCAAATCGGTGGTAGTCACGTAAGCGTCGGTCTTGGGGGTATCGGTATCGGTCGGCTGCTGTTCGGGCGCATCTGTGCTGTCGGGCTGCGTCTGCTCGGGCAGATCCGGCGTTGGATTGCAAGCCGCCAGCGTGCCTGCCAGCATGCAGAAAAGCAAAAGCGCGATCAGATTGTGTAAAAGCGTACGTTTCATTGTGCAGCCTCCTTTCTTTTGGTCATGGGCAAAGCAATGCAGAGCAGAAGAGCGGGCAAGATGAGTGCGATGGAAGCCTTGCAGCCCTCGTTTTGTGTGGGAGCTTGCTCGGTATCCTGCTCAGTATTCTGCTCGGAAGCGGTGGTTTGCTCGGGTGCATTGGTTTGCACCTCGGGCTCGATCGGGGAGGTTTCGGGTTCTGTCCACGCATCGGTATAGATCGCGTTGACCACCAGATCTCCGCCGTTTTCCAGCGTGTAAGGCTCCCATGCACCGTTCTTTCCGGGAATGTGCGGCACAACGGGTTCGTTGAAAGGCGCACCGTCATCGGTGTAGGTCATGCTGTAGATCAGCTTTCCCTCGACCATAAAGTCGATCTTATAAGTCGTTACCTTGGGCTTGAGAGAAGGATCCTCGGCTGCTCCAAAGGCACGTGCGTTTTCCTCGCTTGCAAAGAAGCGGATGTAAGCTATGTCGATGGTGTCGCCTGCGGACGCACCCGAAGCCAAGGGGTCAAAGCGGAAGGCGTAAAGCGTTTCGTTCGAAGCCTTACCCCAAGCGGTGGTCGTACAGTCGATCACCACGCAGTGCCATTCACCGTCGTTGTTATAGTTCCAATCCACGTGTGTGCCGTCGTTGCCCCAATGCGCACCGCCCGAGCGGTTGGTGAAAAATTCTCCCTTGCCGATCTCTGCTGTGGTGCGGTATTTGATGACTACGTATGCAAGGTCGGTGCCAAAGCCCGTGGGGTTGAATTCGTCACCGAATTTGAAGTAGGGGTCATCTCCCGTTGCCGTGAAGGTCACGTAGCCCTCGGTTGCGGCGGGAGAAACCTCAACCATCATCAGCTCGTTCAGCCCGAATTGCGCCTTGACATCAGGGATCTGCCCCATAAAGTCATACGCGAAAGTGCTTGGATATTGCTCGGTGATGCTGACCATATCTGCAATCGTGATGCTGCACCAGAAAGGGGAAGATGCCTGACCGTTCAGATAAGCCTGCATACCGGTCACCTTGCCGGGGCGCTCGGCTGCCTGGCCGTCACCTGCGTTCCAGGGGGTGTAGCTGGTACCCTCCAGACAAACGACTTCGAAATAAAGCTCGCCCGTCAGCTTGTCGGCTGAGGGAATATCCAGCGTCAGATCGGAATGGTCCGCATGATTGACGATCTCGCGTGAATACAGTGGCTCGCTTGCCACGGTGGAGGCGTAATCACCCTGCCAGCGATACAGCTTGAAGGTACCGCGATTGGTATTATTGCTGTAGGTGGCGAAATCACATACGTTGATCTGCAGCAGCTTTTTGGCAGGATCCACCGTAAAGCGGTAACCCACAGGGGTGTTGAGCCCGCTCATGTAGGGCGTGCCGGATGAGCCGCTTTTGGCAAAGCTGAGGGTTTCCACTCCGGAATCGGCATCACTTGCATGCACGACCGAGAAAGAGCCGATCAAGCCTAACAAAAGCAGTGCCGAGAGCAAAAATGAAAGCGTTTTTTTCATTTGCAATCTCCTTTCGTGTATCATAATATAGAAGGGACAGAGATGCTTGTGGAATTATTGTACCATAAAAGTGTTGCTTGCGCAAGGGGATTTGGGCAGATTTGCCAATGTGTTTTTGCATTTTTTGAAATCTTTGCAAAAGATCATGATTTTTATAAAAAATTTCCGATATCCTATTGCATTTTGAAAGAAACTGTGATATAATACCATGGTATGGCGGTCGATTGACCCGGGCAATGTCCCGTATCACGGATGATTTGAAACGGAGGATATATACGATGAGCAAGTTTTTGGTAGCTATCAGCGGCTGGGGAAGCAATGCAGGCGCGGAAGTGGTTGGCGGTGTTGTATTTGCACTGTCCATCGTTCTGATGATTTTGTCTGTCAGCCTGGTTGTTGCAGTATTGATGCAGTCCTCGAAGGATCACAAGCTGTCCGGCGCTATCGCAGGCGGTGCTGACACCTTCTTTGGCAAGACCAAGGGCAACGACATGGATAAGCTGTTCTCTAAGCTGACCATTATTGGTTCGATCCTGTTTGTTGTGATCGTTGTTGCATTGTACGTGCTGATCAACTGGCACACTTTGGCTTGATGATCTCAAACCGAAGAAAGAAGATCTCGCAATGAGTTGCGGGATCTTCTTTTTTGTTGCTGCCGCATCCTTGACATATTGATGATTTTATGGTAACATATATAGAAAGAACCGTTTGTACAAGAGGATACATATGAACCATCAAAATAAACAACAAAAATCACCGAACAGCGGTCCCGAGATTCGGCAGCTGACCTTCCTTGCAGTCATTCTGGCAGTGCTGCTTGTGCTCGTGTTGGGAGGATTTTTCTTGGTGCAGCTGGTGATCGTGCCGCTGCTTGATCAAAACAACACGCCGCCCATTGAGGATACCCCCGGCTCCAATCTGACCGAAACGGTTACGGGTGAGCAAGCCCAGACACCGGGAGAGGATCAGCCCTCTTGGTTTGAGAGCATCTGGGCAGGCATTCTGGATCTGTTTTCACCGACCGATTCACCGGACGACCCATCCGGCAATTTCCCGGGAATCGACCCTGATGCGACATATCCCTTTGCGGGGAATGCTTCCGGCGGCTCGGTGATCCCTGTCGGGAACGGTGCCTCGATTGCAGATGAAACGACGTATTCCCAATACAGCATTGTGGTCAATGCTTCCACGGGTCAGGTAACTGCCTCTGAACAGGCGGATGCACGCATGTATCCCGCTTCTATGACCAAGGTTATGACTCTGCTGGTTGCGGTTGAGCATTTGCAGCACGAGAGCAGTCTGCAGGACAAGATCAAGGTTTCCGAGGAGATCAGGCAAAATATGGTCAACCAAGGATCATCCGGCGTGGGCTTTGACGTGGGCGAGGAGCTGACCGTAGAGGGCATGCTGTATGCTACGCTGCTTCAGTCCGATGGCATTGCCGCAACAGAGCTTGCCGTGTACATCGCCGGCTCGGAGCAGGCGTTCGTTGATTTGATGAATGAAAAAGCCCGTGAACTGGGGCTTGCGGACACGCATTTCACCAACCCCACCGGCTTGCATGACGCCAATCACTATTCCACCTGCCGTGATATGGCCGCCATCATGATCTATGCTATGAACAACGAGCTATGCGCAAAGATCATGTCTACCGAGCTGTTCTCTGCGCAGTCATATTGGCCGCAGGGCGATAAAATGATTACGTATTCGCTGTATCATTCCTATCTTGTTACCAAGGTTAATAACTATAAAGCAAGCTACCCATATGGTGCTGTGCAGCCTACCACTGCGACCATCACTGCGGCCAAAACCGGATATACCGAGGAAGGTAAGTATTGTCTTGTAACCTATGCAAAGGGTAACGACGGCAATGGCTACGTTTGTGTGACCGGCTTTGCTGCGGGCAGCTATAATTATGTGGACGACCACGTTGCGCTTTATAACAAATACGCAAAATAATACCCACGGACCGTCACGTTATATGCCGACGGTCCGTGTCCGTTTATCTCCTGTTTTCATAGAATGTATTGAAATATTGAAGGAGGTAGATATGTTACTTTACAAGCCTTATGACCGCACGCGAGCGGTGGAATATGCGCGCAGATGGGCGCGCTCGCGCAATCCGCTGTTTATCAATTTTACGGGGTACGGTGGGGATTGCACCAGCTTTGTTTCGCAAAGCATTCTGGCGGGCAGCTGCGAGATGAATTTTACGCCCACGTTCGGGTGGTATTACGTTTCCCCCACCGACCGAGCGCCTGCCTGGAGCGGCGTGGAGGCCTTTTATGATTTCATGACGGGTGCTCCGGGCTTTGCCATGGAAAACGGAGGCGTCGGCCCGTATGGCCGCGAGGTGAGCAGGGCAGAGGTACAGGCGGGCGACGTGGTACAGCTGGCGGATGCCGAAGGGGATTTTTATCATACGCTGATCGTCACCGAGCTGCGCGGTGGCGAGATATTGGTTGCGGCACACTCGGACGACGCTTTAGACAGAAGGCTGTCTTCTTACGTCAATGCCGTGTCGCAGCGATTTATCCATATTGAAGCAGTGCGCGTGGAGGTGCCGGATGACACCTGTTATTTCGATCTTTTAGAGGGCATTGCGCTGACGGGCAGAGGGGTGACTCCGCCTGCGGATCGGGCAATGCAGTCGTGACTGCATTGCAGTGAGATTTTCGCTACGCGAAAGTGATATTCGCGCTTTGCGCGAGTGATATATTCCGCTTGCGCGGAATGTTATGGTAGAAATTTGCTTGGCAGCAAATTTCAAAAATTTTTCAAAAATGTGAAACCAAAGTCAAAAAATCCTGTCTTAATGAGTGAAACACAAAAGAGGTGAAGTTATGGAGGACAAACTGATAGTGGATCTGTACTGGGCGAGAAACGAAAACGCCATCACACAGACGTCGATCAAATACGGCAAAATGATGCACACCACGTCAAGATCGATCGTGGGAACGCATGAGGATGCGGAGGAGTGCGTCAACGATGCCTACCTGGCTGCTTGGAATTCCATGCCCGAAAACCGTCCGACTTATCTGGGAGGTTACATGGCCAAGATCATTCGCAATATTTCGCTCAACCGCTATGATCATAATCACGCAGCCAAGCGTTACGGTGTGCAGGTGGTATTCGAGGAGCTGGAGGAATGTCTTGGAGATTCGCGTACGCCCGAGGAGGAATATGAGTCGGGGTGCTTGAGGGAGGTGCTGGATAATTTCCTTGCAAGCCTTGAGCCCGAAAAGCGCATCGTCTTTCTGCGCAGATACTTCTATACCGACTCGATCTCGGATATCGCTGCGCGCATGCAGGTCAGCGAGGGAAAGATCAAGAGCATGCTGTTCCGCTTGCGCGCACAGCTGGCCGAGGTCTTAAAGGAGGCGGGCGTATGAACGGACGCAGACTTTATGACGAGATTGGTGGCGTAAACGAGCGCTATCTGCAGGAGGCGGCAACCTACCGTGTTAGGCGAAAAACGCCTGCATGGCGCACGCTGTTGATCGCAGCCGCCTTGATCTTAGTGGGAGCATTGGTGCTGGGGACTGTATCGGCAAGCACGGGTATCATCCTTTTGGGCCGGTTGCTTGACAATAATCAGTCCGAAGCCCCCGATGCGCCCGACGTCAACCAGCCGGTGCAGAATTACACACTGGCCAACATGGAGCAAACGCTAGCACACAAGGCGGAGAATATGCTGCCCACGGGCGCGGATGCCATCAAGCTGTTTGACGGTCAGGCTCGCCTGATCTGGACGGACGGTGAATCTGACGCATATTACAGCGTCACGCTTTACGGTGAAGAGCTTGGAAACATTTTGTATCTGATGCAGGCGCAGCAGGTGGATATTGACGAGGACTCCGAGCAGCCAAGCTACAAGGTTTGGATCTGCTTTGGTGACGGTACCGTCATCTCCCCCTATCTCAAAAACGATGCGGGCAACACAGGACACGGTGAGCTGTTTGATTATGATCCCGAGCTGGAGCTTTCCGAGGATCTGATCGGGCTGATCATGCGCTGCGTAGAAACCTGATCTTTCCTTTGCCTCTTTTGTCTACTTCAAAACAAGGAGAGTATGATCATGAAACGCAATTTTTTGAAAATTCTGACTTTTGTATTATCTCTTTTTCTGATGCTTGGCGTACTGGCAAGCTGTGATGCAAGCGATCCGGGAGGAAATTATTACCCCAATGGCTCAATGGACGTGTATTATCCCGAGGCAAACACTCCGGGCATCATTTCACCCAACTCACAAAGCAGCGTGCAAGAAAACCCTTTTCAGGGGGCGAACAATCATCCCGTATCCACCTTCTCGGCAGACGTGGATACCGCGTCGTACACTCTGTTCCGTAGGCATGTTAACAACGGCTACGACTGGACGGCGATGCAGTCGGATTACGTTGGCGGCAATATCCGCACCGAGGAAATGCTCAATTATTTTGATTACGACTATGCTGAGCCTGCAGCGGGTGATTTGTTTGGCATCAGTGCCAAGATCGCACCCTCTCCCTGGAATGCGGATTACCATCTTGTCATGCTGGGGCTCAAGGCAACCGATGCAGCCGCTCCCGCGGGCAACAATCTGGTTTTCTTGATCGATATTTCGGGCTCCATGAGCAGCACCGATAAGCTGCCGCTTTTGCAAAAGACCTTTTCTTACTTGGTAGATAATCTGACCGAGAATGACCGTGTGTCCATCGTCACCTATGCGGCAGGCGAGAAAGTGGTGCTGGAGGCTTGTGCAGGCAATCGGCATGAAGAGATCATGCACGCCATCAACACCCTGTCGGCAAGCGGCTCCACCAACGGTCAGGCAGGCCTGCAGAAGGCTTACGAGATCGCACAGTCCTGCTATATTGAGGGCGGCAACAACCGCATCATTATGGCCTCGGACGGAGACCTGAACGTAGGAATTTCCGATCCCAAGCAGCTTAAGAAGTTTGTCGAAGAAAAGCGCGATGCGGGCATTTATCTGTCCGTGCTGGGCTTTGGCAGCGGCAATTTCCGCGATGATAACATGGAAGCTCTGGCCGACAACGGCAACGGTGTGTATTACTATATCGACGGTGAGGTTGAGGCCGAAAAGATCTTCGGCAGCGAGCTTACCTCTACCTTGACTACCGTGGCAAACGACGTCAAGCTGCAGGTTACTTTTGATCCTGTTTACGTCAGAAAATACCGTCTGATCGGTTATGAAAACCGTATCATGAATGAAGAAGACTTTACCGATGATACCAAAGACGCAGGCGAGGTGGGAGCAGGGCACACTTTGACCGTGTGCTATGAGGTCAAGCTGACCGATACCGCGCTTGATCCCGCAGCGCAGCCTGCAGATTGGTTTGATCTTGCCGTGCGTTGGAAGAATCCCGGGCAGAGCGAGAGTGAGGAGCGCCACTACAGTCTGGGCAGTGCGCACATGGTGGAAAGCATGGATGACGACATGCTGTTCGCGTCCGCCATTATCGAAACTGCCATGCTGCTTCACAAGAGCGAATATGCGGGCGATGCATCGCTGGAGGGTGTACAGATGCTGCTGGAGCAGATGAGCGAAAAGGATTTTTATCAGACAGAGTTTGAGCAGCTGATCCAAAAGCTGCAGAAAAGTAAGTAATAAATAAAGCAGGAGGCGAAACGCTTCCACTACAAACGCCTAAAAAATATTCCGGGAGGAAATGTGGGTAATTTCCGTGATCAAAAAGAAAGGGCAGGTTACCGAAGAATTGCACTTTTCAAGGAGGTGTGTACATGCAGGATGTAAATGAAATCAAATCGGGTTCGTGCGTGCGCGCACAAAAGCAAGATATCATACTGTTTGCGGTGGCATGCATTCTCCTTTTGTGCAGTATAGGGATCCCTTATCTGATCGGAATTTTGAATCCCATTGCGGATTATGCACCGGGAGAATCGGGAAATCAAACCCAAGCGCAACTGCCGGGGAGCGAGATGGTGGATAGCATAATCATAGTCTTTTACAGTGTTTTGATTGGACTTGCAATGGCAGCCGTTATGTTGCTGTGCAGCCTGAGCGGCTGTATCATCTTTTGCCGTCTGTTTTTTACCAAAAAGGAAATGCCGCGTTGGCTGAAAATATTCTCAGTTGTGTTAGCAGCGGTCAGCCTTGTCCCCACAGCTTGGATAATTTTAAGCTGGATATTGTAGCTTCTTCAAAACAATAAGGACAGAGGGCTTATCTGACCCCTCTGTCCTTGCTATTGAATTATGCAACGCGCGTTTTTTTCTTGTTGTAAAGCATACCCGGCAGGTAAAATACAACGGGAAGGAGTAAGTACAAAATATAAAGAATGACGGTGGACTGCCAGTCTTCCAGCCAGCCGAACAAGGACGGCAGGAAAAAGGAATTGCACTTGAAGAACATGTAATCCGAGCCGACGGGGGAATAATTGACGATATTGGCGGGAATGGATACGATCAGCGTGGGGATTGCCGGCAGCAAAAACTCCCACGGTTTTTGCAAATGCGAGTAACGGTGGTAGCCTGTGGTCTGCATCAAAAGACAGCAGAACAGCATAATTCCGTGAAAGAGCATGGTGTGTGCGCCTGCGAACGAAAGGCAGGAATAATTGGAGAGCACGTTGGCAGGGTAGAAGAAATTGATGGCTGCGCCCAAAAGTCCAAGTGTGCAAAGGTAACCGCAGCCGGCTTTTCGCATATATTCATTTCCCCAGATGGCAAACGGCATGGCGTACATGAAAATGCTGCAGGGGTACAAGGGCAGAATGCCGCCCCATTCAATGCCGATCTCGTTGCCGCCCACGCTCTCCCAGGTGATCTTGACGACCTCCCAAACGGTCATGGTTGCCCACAGCACAGCCATGATGCGGCGCACGGTTTTGTGATCGCACCCGCGCAGCTTGATGGCAGCAAACACAATGGCGGCCAAAAGTATGGCCGACAGGCAAAAATGTAAAGGGGAAAACAGCATACCCACAAGGCTGTCGCGTATCAAAAAGTCTTTGTGTGTAAAAAAGTTTTGTAAGGTATAAAGTAAGCTTTCCATATCCCAACCTCGAAAAATTTTCTGTATTCATTATACTTTTAAGCCAAGTCGAGGTCAAGAGAGGGCGGAAAATCTTAATACAAATTAAGATTTGCATGCATTTTAGCAACGCTTGACAAGCATTATGATGCGTAGTATAATAATTGTAAATTCAAGCCATGGAGAGTTATATGGAAGATAAAAAGAAGAGGATGCGCACGTGGATATGCATCCTGCTTGCCGCGGCACTATTGCTTGGTGCGTGTGCGCTGACGCTGACTTGTGTGCTTGCCCTGTGCGGGATCGGAATGACCGGTGGCAACGGCTTGCTGACAAGCTCCGAAATTGTGACAGAAACGGAGCATTATCGGATCGACAGCGGCATGATGGGGTACTTTTTCACCCGCACGCTTGACGGTTATTATGAGGAATTTGAAAAGCATTACGAGCATATCGACGATCAGGCGGACAAGGAGGAGCTGATCGCCCGTGCCATGGGCGTGCAATCCTTTGAGCGATCCCTCAAGGAGCAGGATTACGCGCAGCTGACCGAAAACGGAAGAGTGAGCGTATTTGATTACTACATGGACCTGACCGAGCAAGAGGTGACGCGCTTGCTGACCTTTTGCGAGGGTGCGTGCAACCAGGATATAACGCTTGATGCAAAGGAATATGAAGAAATTGACAGCGCTGTCAAGGCCATAAGGCAGGCTTACAAGGACGAAAAAGCGGCTGCAAGAAAGGCGGGAGAGTCTTATCCTTGGTTCTTTGGCACCTATCTGAAGCAAACGTACGGAGCCCCCTTGACCGTGCGGGGCTTGCGCGAATGCCTTGAGATTGTTGCTTTGGCTGAAAAATACGAGAAAATACTGTCTGAGCAGTTTGAAAATGATGAGTTTACCGACGCGATGGTTGAGCAGTACGCCATAAACCACGCAGGATCCTTTTATCAGGCAGAGTATTACGTCTACACCAAGACGGTGCGCAATTATAATAAGTCTGCGGCTAAATATGAAGAGGAAAGGGCTGCGCTTACGGAGCACGTTGCACGGCTGGCAGCGTGCCAGGACAAGCAGGCGTTTCGGGATACGGTGCTGGATATCATCGTGAGCGATGAAAAGCAGTCCTATCGCGAAAGCCAATGGGACAGATATTTCAAGGAAAGCGGATACGTACCCGAGCTTGCGGAGCAAATGCTGGAGGAATATTTTGCACAGCGATATACCGAGGAATATCTGAACACGTGCTTTGATGGGTTGCACAGGCTTGCATACATGTCCTATACGACCGACGAGCAGCTGCGCACGTGGCTGTTCGGAACAAAGGAGCAATCTTACGCCGATCACGCCAAAACAGGGGAGATCAAGGTGCTCCAAGATTTGGAGGAGTATACCAATCCCGTGACGGGAGAGGTCACGTCAAGCTTTACCGTCAGCGTGTACTTTGTTGATCGCGAGGCTCACCGTACCACAGAGATCACCAAACACGCGGGCTACGTGCTCTTTGATGACCGCCAAGAGGCAGAGCGCTTTTACGAGCAGTACAGTGGGGGCGAGATGAATAAGGACACGCTGCTGGCCACGGCTACGCAGATGCAAGAGGAGGGAAGGATCAATCCTTTTGCCTGCCATGCGGCTGAAGATTATCTGCCTGGGCATCTTGCCAATGGGACCGTACGAAAAAACGGGGAGCTTGTGGGAAGCAGCAACGGAGGTTTGATTGTTGAGAGCGTTTTGATCAAGGGCGCGGACGAGTGGCTGCAATCGGCTGGGCCCGGGGATTGCTCGGGAGTGCTGGAGCTTGTCAAGGTAACGAAAAGGTATAACCACTCCTCTTCCGTTGCGGGAGACAACATGACTATCACCGAATCGCCCGCGTATGGGGTATTGGTTTATGACGGTGAGGGACGCGAGTATTGGTATCTGCAGGCAGTCAAGGGCTTGCTTGACATGACGAGTGCCGATTGGTATGAGCAAAACCGCCTTGCGCTGACCTATCATCGCCAAGCATACGAGCAAATAGACAAATAAAAAACGGGGGCTGAGTTTGCAAGCTCAGCCCCATATTGTTTATATTATTTCTTGAAAATCTCGGGTGTGGTCAGAATACCGGTGCGGCGCAGGCGGTATTCGTAGGTCCATTCGCTGCCGCCCGTCACCCAGGCAGCAGGGCCTTGCCAAGAGTATTTTTCATCGGCATTGTGTACGTCACCAAAGCAGTTGCGGCGAGAAATGTAGGCGGTCACGCTGATCGTGTGCTGTCCTGCACACAGCTTTCCGAGTCCTGAAAGGTAAGGCGGATATGCGATCACGGCGCGCTTTTCTCCGTCCACCTCAACCGTATTGACGGCTGCCGTGTAGTGCGGCACGCGGATCACAGCCTCCCAATCCGCATCACAGCATACGGGAATGTGATAGGAAACCGCACCACCGTAGAAGGGCAGTCCCTGATAGGTCAGATCCGAGAATCCGAGTCTTTCGGGCAGAGCGGTCACGGTCAGCTGTCTGCCTGTGATCTTTACCCCGAACTCGCCCAGCAGATACATGGCCTCACAGTTGGAGCGCTCGGCAAAGGGGATGGTCACGCGCAGTACGTTTTCGCCCTTGCGAAGAGGCGGCAGCGCAACCTTTTGGATGGACAAGTCCACGTAATAGCCCTCGGGCTTTGCCGTGACTTGCTTGCCGTTCCACTCGATGGTGGCAATATCGGCATCCTCCAGTGCGAGGTAAGGCGCAGCGTAATCAATGTCACTGTGAATTGTGTATTCCAGCGTAACGGTATGCTCTGCGGGCTTGTCTTCAATCACCCAAGGCTGCGCTTTGCCTGCGGGGAACCCGAGCCTGCGGCGAATGGCTGCGTCAATGCGCAAAATCTCTTCGGGACCTGCAAGAGGCTCTTGATCCAACGCATATTTTGCCATATCCAAAAGCAGCACGTTGGGCTCGTCGAGCGAGTAGGGTACGGTGGGGGGGATGTTTGCCACGGGATCCGCACCGGATTTTTCGCCTGCCCATGCGTCGTAGCCCACGTTCATGCGCAAAATGCTGATGGGAGTGGGAGCGGCCTCGGCTACGGGCTCGTAGCCGCTGTCCTCGTCGGTGTCCTCCAAGTAGAGCAGAGCGGAATCGTAATCGTGCAGCGTCATGATCACGTGCGTTTTGCCGCCTGTGCGGTTGCTGTAGCGCACGGGTTTGATCTCGCCCGTAACGGTATCCCACAGCTGTGCTTTGTATTTGCCGTCCACGTAGATGTGAATGCCCTGTGCGCGCGCCACGTCCTTGTTGTAGGGCTCGGTGCAATGCGAGATGAACAGCCAGACACCGCCCTCGTCGCGTCTGATCTGGTGAATGAGATTGTCGGTATAAGCACCGTTGAAATTACGGATCTCAACCGTGCGGTCAGCGTAAAGCTCTTCAAGCAGCGCACCGCGCGAGAATGCGATCTGCTTGGATCTGTCAAAGAGCGCCTTGCCGCGCACGGAGGGCTTGGCGTCCTCGTATTTAGGCGCGTCACCCATAAATACCAGCTTGCCGCCCGCAGCAGCGAATGCCTCTAAGCGTTCCAGCGTGGTGGAGCGCAGTGTTTCACATTCAGGAACCACGATGACGTCGTAAGCCATCTCGCCTACCTGCAGGGGAGCTGCGCCCTCGGGGCAAAGATCGGGAAGGGTGGATTCGCAGATAAAATCAAAGTCAATATTGCCGCGCAAAAGCCAGTTTGTGACGTTTTGGAAATTCTCGTCCAGCTTGTCGCGCACCAGCTGCGTCTGCTCATTGGGACCCCAATGCAGCCAGTAGCTTTCCACGGGATGCACCACAGCCACCTTGACGAGCGGCTTTCCGCGGGTCAGCGCGGTGTTTACGCGGCCGAAGTGATCCTCCACGTAGCCGTATTCCTTGTACCAGGAGGATTGATAAGAGATAGAGGCAGGGTAGTCGCGCTTTGCCGTCCCCTTCATGGATACCCAGGAAAGGTGCTGCACGCGCACGGTCACGCCCAGAGCTGCCTGCCAGTCACCGTGCAGCTTGTGGCCGCGGAAATCAAAATCCCAACCGGTTACACCGTAAAGCTCGCTCATCATGCCGGGGCGACCGTACTGATGCACCGAGGATTGGCACTGCTTGGCCGTGGTAAACTCAAATCTTGCGCAAAGCATATCAATGCCGGGAATGCCGAAGGCACGGTAGGAGCGCATGCAGTCACCGATTGCAGCGGTTTGCGAGTGCAGTGTGGGCTCTTCCATCATGTGTCCCGTCAGGGCAATGCCGTTTGCGTTGCACCAATCACCGCAGGTGTCGGCAAAGGCCTTGGCAAATCTTTCGGAAACGTGGTCGTGGTAGTGGTATCTTGTCAGCGAGATTTCACCGCCCGGCAGATCCCAGAGCAGTTCGGGCAGATGGTCGATCAAGGAGTCACCGTAAGCGGCAACGAAGGTTTGCTCCAGATCGTCTGTCCAGGGCAGATGTACGTTTTGCTTGCTGTCGGCAAACCCAAGCGTGCCCTTGCGCATGAACTGCGGCTCGTCGGTAAAGATAGCGGGAACGACTGTGCCGAATCTGTCACCGACCGCCTCTTTATAACGCTCGTGCGTGACCTCGATGAATTTTTCAATGGCCGCCTTGTTGAGTGTGTCCACGTAGGATTGATTGTTGTACCAAGGGGAATTGCCCGCGATCTCGCGCCATACCGTCCATAGCGTCCCCTCGATCTCGTCACCGTCTTCGACCTTGCGGTAGGATTTCAGGCACTTGTCCTCTCCCAGCACCACGTCGAATTTTGCAATCAGAACCGAATTTTCGGATACGACGTAGCCGGGATTGCAGGTAAAGCAAATAAATCTCTGGCGGAATTTTTCGTCCTTGGTCACGTATCCGCCCGCAAAGCCCGAGGGCCACTTGTCCTCGTCGTAAAGCCAGGCGAGCATCTCGTTTTGTTCTGCGTGGTCGGTGCAGGCTTTGACCAGATCCATAAAATCATCCGAAAGGTAAGTGGTGGACATGCCCGCGCGGCAATGCATGTGAAAGCCGCCAAGCCCCATCTCTTTGAAAACGTCGATCTGGCGAAGCAGCTCGTCCTTTTGCAAATCGCAGTTCCATGCCCAGAAGGGCGTGCCGCGATACTCGGCCGTCGGATGCTTGAATAGCTCCTTGTCTAAGTTGGGAGTCTTTCGATTCTTATCGTAGATCATGAGTGCCTCCTATCCTCCGCCTTTGCGTGGCGTGAGTTATTTTTTCAATGCCATTATAACGGAATTATCCATTATTTTCAATCATACGACAGCACAATTTTCAAAATCGTAACATTTTATGTTGCTATGGACAAATATATCGATATGTGCTATAATCAAAACGAACATCGACAGAAATTTTCGGAAGGAAAAACTATGAAGAGTAAAAAACTGACGTTTGCAGAATCGCTGATGCTGGTGGCGGGCGCAGGGATAGGTACGGGGATTCTGACAATCCCCTATGCCATAGATCAGATCGGTATTTTCGGCACTCTCACCGCGCTTGCGTTTGCCTATGCAGTCAGCGCTTTTATGTATCTGATCATTGCGGATCTTACACGCAATTCCGATAAGCCTGACGATCTGCTTGCCATTCTTGATCAGCATCTGTTCAGCGGAAGAGGAAAAAAGGCTTTGAACGTTGTGTTCCTTGTTCTGCTCGTTCTTCTGTTGCTGGAAAATTTGGTTGTCTATATTCTGTGTGCAGGGAACGTGTTGACCGACCTTTTGGGCATAAACGACACGTTTACAATGATCCTGTTTTACGTTTTGGCCTCCATTGTGATCCTTTTCGGTGTCAAAGGCATGGGAGTCGGAGAAAAGCTGTCCATGCTCCTGATCGGAGGCGCCGTGCTTGTCTTGATGGTGCTGTCTTTTTTGAACGTGAAGGGATCGCTGAGCCTCTCCTTTGGCGCACCGAGCACGGTGTTTGCCGTATATGGCTTATTTATGTTTGCTTTTTCAGCCATTTTTTCCATCATCCAGGTCTGCAACCACATAGAAAAAAGGGAACAAACCGCAAAAGCCGTGATTGGCGGCTTGACCCTTAATGCACTGATCACGGTAGCATTTACGGTTGCGGTCATTCTCGGCTCGGATACGGTGACGGAAATTGCAACCATTGGTCTTGGCGAGAGCATCGGTATCCCCTTTGTCAAGATCCTGTGTTCGGTTTTGGTGCTGCTTGCCATGTTCACTTCCTTCTGGTCAAGCGGATTTGCCTTTGCCGACGTTATTGGCGGACAATTCAAGCTGTCTGCAAGGGTTTCTTGGTTTATTGCAACCGTGCCTGCGCTGCTGATTGCTGTATTTCTACCCCTCTCGGTACTTGATTACGTACAGATCGGAGCAGGCGCGCTGTCCATCATTCTCGTCATAGTCGTTCTTCCCGCTTATTATCACGCAACAAAAAAGCCGAAGGAAAGGCTGTTACTTGGCAGATGCTCCCGAAACAAATGCATGCTCGCTGCCGTTGCCGTTGCCATTGTTCTGATGGCTATATCATCATTTATTCCGATTCCATGATCGCAGAAAGGAGTTACATATGAAAATCGCGTTGATCTCTCCTGCGGGAGCGATGCACAGATATAACGGAATGTTTCACAAGGGGCTGCACTATGCGCCTATTACGCTCGCGCTCCTTGCTGCCCTTGTTCCCAAGGAGCTGGAGGCCGAGGTGGTCATTTATGACGAAACTGCCGAAGCAATTCCGCTTGATACCGATGCGGACGTGATCGCCATCACCTGTATTACGGGAACCTCATCCAGATGTTATCGATACGCCGATTATTTCAGAAGCCTTGGAAAGACGGTTTTGCTTGGCGGCGTACATCCTTCGCTTTGTCCCGATGAAGCAGCCGGGCATGCGGATGCGATTCTGACAGGCCTTGGAGAAAAGACCTTTCCCCGGGCACTGCTGGATATCCGAGATGGTTGTCTGAAGCCGCACTATCACGGTAGCGGCTGTGCGGATATTGCAAACAGACCTTTGCCAAGAAAGGATTTGCTCAATAAGAAAAAGTATATTACGCTCAACACGGTTGAGGCTGTGCGCGGCTGTAACCATTCCTGTACCTTTTGTGCGTATCCCGCGGCCTTTGGCAGGCGCGTGATCACGCGCCCGGTTGCGGATGTGATCGCAGAGATCAAGTCGTTCCGAGGCAAAGAGGTGATCTTCCCGGACGTCAATCTGATTGCAGACGTGAAATATGCCAAAGAGCTTTTCACCGCCATGATCCCGCTCAAAAAATGGTGGATGGGTCTGACCACTACCGCTATCGGACATAACGACGAGCTCTTGGAAGTTTTTCAAAAGAGCGGATGCAAAGGGCTTCTTATCGGCTTTGAATCGGTCAATCAGGAAACGCAGCAGGGAATGCACAAGGGTGTGAATCGCGTGGATGAGTATAAGTCTTTGATGGATAAGCTGCATCGCAAGGGAATCATGGTCATGGGTTGTTTTACCTTTGGTGCGGACGAGGACGGCCCCGACGTATTCAAGCGTACGGTTGATCTTTGTCTGGAGGCAAAGATCGATCTGCCCAGATTTTCAATCGTCACGCCTTTTCCGGGAACAGAATATTACCGCGAGCTGGAGGCTCAGGGGCGCATTACCGAGCGCGATTATGCCATGTATGACGTGGAGCATTGCGTCTATATTCCCAAGCAAATGACCGCCAAGGAATTGGAGGAGGGGCTTGCATGGGCATGGAAGCAGACTTATTCCTGGAAGAGCATTTTCAAACGGCTTGACTTAACCAAAATCAGAACACTCAAGAGCCTTTATATGCTGGTCAACATCGGATACAGAAAGTATGCAAAGGAATTTGAAATATTCGGAGCGGACGTTATGTCGGATAATTCCGATATTCCTGAGGTAGCAAAGCATGAAGATACTGTTGATCACACCATATGACCGCAATTACCGCTACAAAAGCGCGTTTACAAAATCGCTGAGCTATATGCCGCTGACCATGCCGTATCTGGCAGCACTCACGCCGCAAGAGTACGGGGCGCAATTTTGTGCAATTGACGAGGGTGTTCAGAAATGCGATTACGAAAAGCTTGGGTTTTACGATATCGTTGCCATCACCTCGGTCACTTCCTCTGTCAAGCGCGGTTATGAGTTGGCAGCGTATTTCAGGCAAAAGGGCAGCTATATCGTCATGGGCGGGCATCACGTTACCCTGTGCCCCGATGAAGCCGCACAGCATGCGGACACTGTTATGACAGGTCCGGGGGATCGCATCTGGCCACAGTTTATCCATGATTTTGCGAAAGGCGCACCCAAGCCGCGCTACGACGGTGAGCATTGCGATATTGGTGCGGCAAACGTCGTTCCCATGCGTGAGCTGATGCAAAAGAGCAAGTATATCGGTGTTCCCACCGTGATTGCAAATTTCGGCTGTACAAACAAATGCGAATTCTGCGTCATCAATTCCTTTTGGGGCGGTAAGCATTCCGCAAGGAAGATAGAGGATGCAATCAACGAGATCAGATCACTGAAATCCAAGCGGATTCTGTTTCTTGATCCATCCCCTACGTCGAACAGGGAATATGCCAAAGAGTTTTATCAAGCACTCATCCCTCTCAAAATTCAATGGGCAGGACTTTGCACAACCGACGTGTGCCGGGACGAAGAGCTTTTTGACCTCATGATCAAGAGCGGATGTATCGGTATTCTGATGGGATTTGAAACCTTCAGCGAGCAAAGTCTTAAGGAAAGTCATAAGAGAAATAAAGTGGAGCAGTATAAATCGGCAGTGAATAAATTCCACCAAAACGGTGTTTCCGTACTCGGTACGTTCATGCTGGGGTTTGACGGTGATACCAAAGAAAGCATCATGAAAATGCCCGACTATATTGAGGAGATCGGTGTGGATATCCCTCGCTTTGCCATTCTTACACCGTATCCCAATACACCTACACATACACGCCTGGAAGCGGAAGGGCGAATCATTTCAAAGGATTGGAATGATTACGACAGTATCCACGCCACCTTTGCTCCAAAGAACTTCACAGCACGGGAGCTTGAAGAAATGCTGGTGTCGGTTTCGAACGAATGTTATACACTTAAGCGAATTTGGAAAAGGGCTGTGAAGAACAAGTACGGTGGATTGATCAAGCTTGGTGTGAATTTTGGGTTCAAAATATATAACGCAAAAGTATCCAAGACTTTAAGAAAGGACTGGAGCAAACAATCATGAAAATCACGTTTATACTTCCCGCAATCGGGAAAAAACCGGGACAGAAATATCTGAAAAGCTGGCTGATGGAGCCTCTGACCATTGCGGTTTTGAATTCAATGATCCCCGATGCGTATGAGCGAGAGTTTTTCGATGACAGAATCGAGAACATCAACTACGAAACACAGACCGATGTGGTGTTTATCACGGTGGAAACCTATACCGCAAAGCGTGCGTATTTTATCGCGTCCGAATTTCAAAAGCGCGGAAAAAAGGTCATCATGGGCGGCTACCACGTCACCCTTTGCCCCGAGGAGGCGATGGAACACGCAGATGCGATTATGGTCGGCAATGCGGACCGTATCATTTCCACGGTGCTTGCAGATCTTGAAACCGGAGAACTTAAAAATCGGTATGACGGCGGTGCTTGCATTATGTATAAAATGCCCGACCGGAGCATTTACGCTGATAAAATGAAAAAATATCTGCCCGTTTCGTTGGTCGAAACAGGCAGAGGCTGTTATCATAACTGCGAGTTTTGCTCGATAGCAGGTTACTATCATCAGCGTTACATACACAGGGAGGTTGCGGATATCATTGCCGAGATCAAGACCTGTAAGCACAAAATCTTCTTTTTTGTAGACGACAGCATTTTTTCGGACAAGGCGTTTGCCCGTGAGCTCTTTGAGAAATTGAAAAAGCTGAATATCATCTGGACAACGCAGATCACTCTCGATATTGCAAGAGATGAGGAAATGCTCCGATTGATGAAGGAGAGCGGCTGCGAGATGGTGCTGATCGGCTTTGAGTCGATCAATAGCGAGAATCTCAAACAAATGAATAAGGGATGGTCAGAGCGGCTTGGTGAGCGTGAGGCTCTGATTCAAAAAATTCACGACGTTGGGATCGGCATTTATGCAAGCTTCGTGTTTGGCTTCGATTCGGATAACGAGGACACCTTCAAGGCAACGCTTGAGTTTTGCGAGAAGCACCGGTTCTTCGTGGTTGCCTTCAATCATCTTTTGATATTTCCCAATACCAAAACGTACGAATCCTTTAAGGCAGACGGTCGCCTGATCTCTGAGAGGTGGTGGCTGGAGAGCGGATATACCTTTGGAACGGTAACCTTCAATCCCAAGCAGATCACTTCCGAGCATCTTCGCGCTTGCTGTAAGGGCTATCGGAAAAAGTATTTCAGCTTTGCTTCTATTATCAGACGCGGGAGAACCATGCACAAGCGAAGCAAGGGCTTTTTGATCAATTTTGCTTACTGGGTGATCAATATTATCTTCCATTTTGAAATTGATAAACGCTTCGGGATTCCGATCGGAGAGAATTTAGAGGAAAAGAAGAAATGAGAAACGCCATGCACAAGGCTACCCAAGCTGATGGCAAGGAGATTTTGCGCATTTTGGAAAGCTCAGCTGCCAAGGGAAGCATTGAATTGATCTATACCCGTCGCCCCGATGCCTATGAATCTTATATGCGAGAGCCGGGCGAGTCGCACGTGTTTGTTTCCAGAGAGGGCGAGCGCGCTATAGGCACTTGTGCCGAGCTGATCCGCAAGGTCTATATTGACGGCAAGATCTGTCGGGCTGCCTATATTTGCGGCTTGAAGAAGGATGCGGCATATGAAGGCGGTATTGGTTTTGGTGCAGGCTTTGTGCGTGATCTGGCATGTGACGGTGTGGATTTTTATTACTGCTCAGTGGTTTCGGATAACGCCCACGTACAGCGTACGTTTGAAAAAAGCAAAAGAGCCATAGCCGCAACGCCTATAACCGCTTATAGAACGTATATTCTCAATCCGTGCCTCAGATATCGGATCCCCGCGCACAACTATATCTTCCGACAGGCAACTGCAGACGATACCGAAGAGCTTCTTGCATTTCTGAATGCAGAGGGGAAACAGAGCGATCTGTTTCCCGTTGTGGAAAGCCTTGAAGATTTTTATAACTTGCATATCCAAGATTTTTATCTGTTGACCGACACAGGGGGCATTTTGGCAGCCGCGGCACTGTGGCGGCAGACAGAATACCGCCAGTATGTGGTCAAGCGGTATAAGGGGATGATGCGCCTTGCCCGATATGCCAATCCCTTACTTGAGGCTTCAGGCTATATCCGTTTGCCCAAAGAGAATCAAGCCTTGGATTTCCCCATGCTTTCGTTTTTTGTGTGCAAGGATGGAGATCAGACGCTTTGGCGTATTTTGTTCGGTGAGATCAAAAGGGAAGCGGCTAAGCGCTACGGTATGATGGTCATTGGCCTGCCACATAAGCATTATGCGGCTCCCGTGCTGAACAGGCTGCCAAGCATTCGCTTTGATACCGAGCTGTATGAGATCGGCTTTCCATGGAAAGGGCCGAGCGCTTGCCACGTCAATTCTCATGCAATCTATCCGGAGTGTGGGTTGCTGTAGCGAAGGAGCATCATCAAAATACGGGAATCTCGCTTTTACCGGGCGAGATTCCTCGTATGGGGCATCAGAAAAAGAACAGGAGCACAACGGAGCTGGTGAATTAGCGGTAAAACAGCAGGAATTTGCTCAAAAACGAACAAATTCCTGCTGTTTTACCGCTAATTCACCAGCTCCGTTGTGCTCCTGTTCTTTTTTTTGTGAAACGGACGATTGAATGTCCGAACCAAAATTATGATGTTCAGAAAGCAAAGAAAAAGCCCCACACGAGGCGGGGCAAGAATTATTCGAAACTTTAATATTGTGTCAGCGCAAAAAACTCGCCACAACCAAAGCCGGCTTCATTATGAATGAGTCTTTCAATCAATCGGAAAGTTACTGCCGCCTCGACTACTTTGATTTTATGAAGCAGATAGCGCGTACCGTCATTTGTTTCTAATTCTACAATGTGCAGGGATATCAGTTTTTCCAAAGCTTCCAGTATATCATCTATGGAGATTCCAAGGTGACGAGAAAGTTCATTCGGGCGGATTTCTACCGTAAAATATTCGGCATCCTTATAGTCAAACGGTGCGGTGCTCCGAAAATATTCATTACAAGTATGAGAAAGCACCTGTCTTACGTTTGGATCCGATAGCTTTTTCATGCCCAAGGCCACTTCGGGCTTATCAAATATTGAACCAATATCAGTCGGCTTGATACCGGAGTCGATCATCGAAAGAGTATTAGACACGAATGCAGCGCCTTCGGCGTCAGATAAGCAGCACATCGTGTGAAAATGCCGTATTTGATCGTACTTTTTCGTAGAGAAATTCTGTTCTGCTTTCAAAAAGTCCCAAGAATTGCAATTCACTAAATTTGTTTGATGACACAAGGAATCAATGATCGTAGCTTGTGCTGTTTTCGGAAAGTTGTGAACAGCGTTTTCGTTGAAAACATGGGATTGTGGCGTTGAGGCTTGAACGATCCGTTCTGCAAATAAATCATCCAAGGTCACATCAAGTGCTTCAGCAATTCGAGGAAGGAGCATAATGTCAGGCATAGAAGTTTCTGACTCCCATTTTGATACTGCTTGATTGGTCACTCCGATCTTCTGCCCTAAGTCTTCTTGTGTATATCCTTTGCTCTTTCTGAAATAAGCAATGTTCTTTCCCATTGACATACGATTTTCCTCCTTCTCTCGGATGATTGTATTATAGCATGTTTATGACAAAAAGTAAAGCGACTCATCAGAGACTTTGCATATATATTTTTAACTAAAATCGCTGTTTGGTTGGAAAGAGGATATACAGAGTGAGGATATCATATCAGCTAATCGGGCAGAAGCCCGAATCCACTAAAAAAGCAAGGCTTTTCAAGCTTGCTTCATTTTGTGATCTGATATACAGTATTGGAGTCTATTTGTGCTCATTGCAAAGCTTTGCGATCTCGCAAGCTAACTGTTCGGAATATTCAAGCAAAAATTCTGTGCGTATCGTTCTCCCTTCGCATCCCAATCACGCCGAAGGCGTGTATGAAATCCGCAACTTGTTGCGGTGTGGAATTGCGACGCAGTCGCGCATGGAATCATCCCGAAGGGATGTATGTAATCAAGCCGCAGGGAGATACGCATACACGCTTGCGCGTGATGCCATACGCCTTCGGCAATTCCATACAATGCGCAAGCGCATTGATTCCATACCAAGCCTGCGGCTTGGATAAAAAGAGAACATCCGAACTAAAAAGTTCGGATGTTCTCTTTTTTGGTGACCCGTACGGGAATCGAACCCATGTTTCCAGCGTGAGAGGCTAGCGTCTTGACCGCTTGACCAACGGGCCGTTCTTGACGACTTGCTTATTATATCACATCATTTTCAAAAATGCAACCCCTTTTTGAAAAAAAGTTTTATTTTTTTGCAATTTTTTTGCAAAAATTATAGAGATGCTTTTTTGTGCGGTGTTCTTTTGCGCCGTGTGCGAGCAATGCGCTGTCGTTCTTGTATTTTTCCGTAATCTTTCACGCGCTTTTCACGCTCGGACGGAATTTGCATGACAGTGAGCTCTTGACTTTTTTTGCAGGCAATGCTATAATAATGCTATTGGGTACGTGCAAGAACGGAGGTTATGGCATGAAACGAATCGCTTTGTCTTTAGCGTTGCTTTTGGTGAGCGTTGTGATGCTTGTGTCGTGTGCTGACATCAAGGAGCAGCAATCTATTCAGAAACTGGATGCGCTGGAGCAAGAATTTGAGCAGGCGGGCTATGATTGCTCGCGTTGGCAGGACGTGGGTGTGACGTCCTATGCGGAATCGCTTGTGGCAGATTCGGGGATCTTGCTTAAAGGAAAGATCACCGGCATGATGGAATACGTTTACGAGGATCAAGAAACCGGTAAGCACGTGCTTGGTATTATTGTGGGGACAACCCACAAATCGGACGCCAAGGCGATAGGCGAGGTCTACGTTGACAGCCTGGAGGCGATTGCCCCCGACGTTACGTATACTGCTTATCAGTATTACGTTCAGATCGAATACATGCTGACCTGATGCATAGCCGAACCAACTTGGTTCGACTCCCGTTTGGTTACGGCTGACAGAAACTGTAAAAACAAGACGAGGTAAAAAACATGAAAAAGATTTTGATGATGGTATTGGCCCTGTTTCTTTGCGTTGGTTGCTTTGCTTCCTGCTCTGCGATTGAGGGCGAGATCGGTAAGGGTACTTCTGTTGCGCTGCTGGATGCATTTCAGACGGAGCTTGAATCGGTGGAGTTTGACACGCTTGAACGCTATGACGATGCCGCACTTGCTCAGTATACGAACGAGCTGGCTGCCGATGGCGTAATGCTGCAGGGTGAGATTACGGGCGTGGTGCGCGGTTATTATGAGAACCCCGAAACCGGTGATTGGGTATTACAGCTCGGCATCGGTGCCTCTATGATTGAGGATGTCGATACACTGGTGCAGTATTACCAAGAGCAGTATGCAACCGAGATCGCGGAAGGCCGTGCCGAGGTTACCGGTGCAGGTTGGATTGTCAGCGTTGGAGCTGCGAGCATCGTATTGGAGTCGGATCAATAAAAATGATATGCCGCGCATCCTTGGGTGCGCGGTGTTCTTTTGCTTGCTGTTGACAAAATCGGGGAAATGATGTATGATAATAATAGGGGACAGGGAAGAGAACCGTATGCGTTTGGTTCTCTTCGGCAATAAGACCCGAATCCGAAAAAAGGAGACGATGCCATGATGTTAGGACAAATCATTTCTGTTGCAGTGATTGTTTCTCTTGCAGTGCTTGGGTTGATTTTTGTACTCAGAGGATTGCACCGAGGCTTGATCAAGGCCTTGATGACGACAGGAAATCTTGTTTTGAGCGCCTTTCTTGCGTGCTTTTTGTCCAGAGATTTTACCACAATTGCCCGTGATTACGTCTATCCGCTGTTTGTGTGGGTTACGGGTTTGTTTGGATTGTCACTTGAGCAGGAGCTTGCCGAATTTGATGGGATCGTTACGCTTTTGCCTCTGCTTGTAGGGGTGCTTGTCACGCCATTACTGTTTTTGGTTTTCTTCGGGATTTTTCGAGCGATCATCGGTTTTGCTTTGATGTTTGTTTACAAGCCCAAACGCAAAACGGTGGATGAAGAAGGCAATACGGTCAAGATCAGACGGTACGTCCCTTTGTGGTCGCGTATCAGTGGCGCGGCGGTGGGTGTTCTCAATGCGTTTTTGCTCTTGGCTATTCTGCTTTTGCCGATTGGCGGATATGCAAATATGATCTGTAATGTCAGCGATGTATATTTTGCGGATCTGGACAGCTCTTCTTATTCAAGGGAGGGCTCAGGTGCTAACGAAAAGATCTACTTTATCGTACAGGATTACGTATCTCCTGTTAGAGATAATTGGTTTTTCAAAGTATCATATGGCACCATAGGTCGGCCATTGTTCAATCACATGACCTCCACAGCCTATAAGGGAGGGGAATTTGGTTTGGAAAACGAAACGGTCACAGCCATTGATCTGCTGCGCTCCTTGCAAAAGTTTTCCGCGACCAATTTTGCAACCTCACCTCAGCAGAGTGTGGATGCGTTGGGCGAAATGGTGGAAACACTTGAGCAAGCGGTATTGATGCCTGATCTGATGGCTTCACTGATAGCGGAGCTGTGTGATAACTGGGCACAGGGGGGCTCACTTATGGGCATTGCGCGTCCGCAGTTGGGCGAGCTGCTTGACCCTACGTTTGACGTGTTGCTCAATATTATGACTACGGTGGACGGGGAAACCCTGATTGCGGACCTGAACACATTGGTGGATGTATTGGATATGATGGTGGAATACAAGATTTTTTCCAACCTTGGCAATTCCGAGGCACTGATGGATACGATGTCCCAAAATCCGGATATGCTTAAGAAGGTCATGGGCTGCTTTGAAGAAAACGAGCACTTGGCTCCCATGGCGATCGAGATCAAGCGTTTGTGCGTGCGCGCTGTGACCCAGTCCTTGGACATGGGGGACAGTGAGCTGACAGGCAAGCTGACAGAATCGATCAATGCGAATAAGGATCAGCCCGAGCGGCTCAGCCAAGCCTTGACCGAGATCGTGCAGGATTATCTGGGAGATCAGGACGTCACGGCGACCGTCAGCCCCGAGCTTGTGGATGAGGTTGCCGAGGCAATCGTCAACGAGTTTGCCGGACAGGATATCGTGACAGAGGAAGAGGTCATTGATTTTGTGCTGAATTATGCATCCGGTAATCTGATGGGCAGCAGCGGCAGTATTGATCTGGACGGAGACGGGATTCCTGACGGGGATCTGAACAGTGTTCCGAACGGTTCGATCGAGGGCTAAAAAGGTGAATAAAACCGGCGTGATACTCCAAGCGGAGTATCACGCCCTTCATATTCTTTCCTTTGCGTGAATAAAACATAACAAAGGGGGGATTTTATGCAGATCAAGCAAAATACAAAGCAGGTGCGCGTGATGCAGAGCGGAGCGGTGGTGCTGCGTGCGCAAGCCACGTACGTTACAGCGGAGGGCGAAGGTTTTGAAAAATTCAACGCATGTTATGAAAATGCAGCTATGGCGTATCTGAAGTGGGCAGAGCACAAGCAAGGAAAAATGCTGCAGGAGGAGTATGCAACGCAAAAGTCGGATCGCATGTTTGGCTTTCGTCCCATGATTTGCCGCATGGATACGCGGGTGGTATGGCAACAGGGACAATTTTTATCGGTGGTTACCGATAGCATACGCAACAGCGGTACACCGGGCGAATATCCGATCTGCCATCGCAATGCCGACGTGTGGGATATGGGGCGCGGGGTGGTCATACCGTTAAAGTATTTTCTGATGCACGTACCTGCGTTGCGTGGCATTCGCGTAGGAGGAAAACGGCCGGAAGGAATCTGGCTTGAGCAAGACGGTGCTGTGCTTTATCACAATGCGGGAGCGGATGGGTATGCAGAACTCCGTACCGGATTGCACATCGGCTTTGTGCCAAGAAAAGGGGGCGGTGTGCAGGATTTTGTGCCCGTTCTTGCAGATCACGCAAGTGATTTTTGAATCATGATGAAAATGTGTCCGATCTTCCGGAAAAATAAGTAAAATTACTTGCATTTATAGGACATTTATGGTAAAATATATCTTATAGTGGCAAAAAATAAAAGCCACGCGGAATCAATAAAAAAAGGACGGTGAACCTTTTGGCAAAGGAAACGATTCTGAAGATCACACAGGCTGAGGCACAGGCTGCAGAGATCGTCGAAAAGGCGAAAGAAAGAGCGAAAGCCATGTATGCCGAAACCGCACAAAAAAGCAATGAGGACCGCGTACGGATCGAACAAGAGACCGAAGACAGATTGCGCGCGATGTTGGATGATATGCAAAGCAAAAGCGAGCAGATTCTGCAAAGAAGCTTGCAGAGTGCGCAAAAGGACGCGGAAAACATGAATAAAATGGCAGAGCTCCATATGGAGGAGGCTGTCAAGGCAATCGTTTGGGGGATCATGGAGCAATGTCAGTAAGTACGATGCGAAAGCTGACCGTGTTTGCACCCAAGGACCAAGCCGACGCACTGATCCATCGGCTTATGCGCTTGCGTTGTGTGCAGGTGCAGGAGGTGGAGGATGCGCAGGCCCTGCTTTTGCGCATCAATTGCGATGCGCAAAAGGCGGAAGCCGAGCGGCGCGTTGCCGCCGTTGGGGAGGCCTTGGAGATCCTTGCCAAGTTTTCCGAGAGGAAAGGGCTTGTGCAGACCCGAAAGCAGCTGGATACAGAAAAATTTATGGCTGAGCGGTATCAGACCGTAATGGATGCTGTGGAGCGTACGCTCGTGCTTGCGCAGCGTGAAAATGAATGCAATACAGAGATTGTGGCACTCAGGACACGCATGCACACGCTGGCTCCATGGCTGATCCACAGGGTACCGCTGGGGCTGGAGGGGACCAAATGCTGTGAGGTGCAGTTGGGTTCGTTCCCTGCAAAAACAAAGATCGAGGCGGTCAATCAATCGCTTGCCGAGCTTTGTGCCGTGGCCAAGAGCGTATTCTCCGATGAAGACGGTGAATATGCATGGGTCATCTGCCATCGGGCGGACAGCGCAGCGGTGCAACGCGTGTTGAGTGAAAGAGGCTTTATCAGGGCTTCGCTCAAGGAGTTCTCAGCTCCCGCCAAAGAGGAATATGGAAACTGTAAAAAAGCCTGTGAGGTGCTGCAGGCGGAGATTGCACAGATCAAACAGCAGTTTATCGGGCTGGCGGGAATGCTGGACGACTTGGAAATGCTGTGGGATATAGAAAACTCCAATTTGACCGCTGCCGTTGCCAAGCAAAAGCTGGCGCAGACCGGCTATTGCGCGGTGATGCAGGGCTGGGCGCCCTTGCGGACGGTGGACAAGGTTGCACAGGCCTTGGATGAGGCAGAATGCGCCTTTGTATTTGAAGAGCCTGCACCGGGAGAAGAGCCGCCCGTGCTGTTGCGTAACAACAAGTTTGCGGCCAACTTCGAGTGGGTGGTCAGCATGTATTCCTACCCCAAATACGGCACCTACGATCCCACCATGGTCATGAGCATCTTCTACTTTTTGATCTTTGGTTTGATGTTTGCCGACGTGGGTTACGGCCTTTTGTTAGCACTTGGCGGATTTTTGATCCCCGTGATCATCAAACCGCGTGACGGATTGCGCCGCACGCTGAATATGTTCGGCTATTGCGGCATTGCGTGCGTGATATGCGGCGTGATATTTGGCGGTTGGTTTGGAGACATGCCTTATGCCATTATGGTCAATTTGTTGGGGATTTTCGAATCCACCGAAGCAGCGATAGAAGCCGTACCGTTCTTCAACGGTGTACAGCTCAGTCTTGGCGGTGAGCCAATCGCACTCAATCCGCTCTCCAATCCGTTGGCGTTCCTGGTGGTTTCACTGGGCGTGGGTGCCGTGCATCTGATTGCAGGCATGATCGTCAAGTTCGTGCTGCTTTGCAAGGACAAGCACGTATTCGCAGCAATCTTTGACGTAGGCTCGTGGCTGATCATCTTTGCGGGCATCGGCGTGGTGTTCTTACACAAGACTGCGGGTATCGTGATGATCGCGCTTGGTGTGCTGATGATCATCTGCACCGCGGGCAGAAGTGCCAAGAACCCGATTATGAAGTTTCTCAAGGGTCTCTTGGGGCTTTACGATGCCATCAATTACGCATCGGATCTGTTGTCCTATTCCAGAATTCTTGCGCTGGGACTTGCCTCGGCGGTGATTGCGCAGGTGGTCAATATGGTGGGTACCATGTTTGTGTCCGGCATCCCGGGATTTGTGATCCTGCTTGTCGTTTCGCTGATTGGACACTCAATCAATATGGCGCTGAATGTATTGGGATCGTTTGTGCATACCAGCAGATTGCAGTATCTGGAATTCTTCGGAAAATTCTTTGAGGATGGCGGAGAAGAGTTTGTTCCTCTTGCCCCCTCGGACCGTTATACGGATCAATAAAATTTCATTCAAATATTTTTAAGGAGAAATAAATATCATGAAAAAGACAATTCTTTTGACAATCGTTATGACTGCCGTTCTGGCACTCGTTCTTTCTATCGGTGTTTTTGCAGCTGAAGAGCCCGTCGCGCCCATGGATCCCAATCCTATGGGACAGCAGCAGGCTGAGCAAGAGCCTTCACTGTTCTCTATGATCTTTAGCGGCGGTGCACTTGCTATTCTGGGTGCAGCCGTTGCAGTCGGTCTTGCGGGCATTGGCTCCGCAAAGGGCGTTGGCATGGTTGGTGAAGCGACCTGCGGTTTGCTTACCGAGAATCCCAATGCGTTTGGTAAAGCATTCTTGTTGATGGCACTTCCCATGACCCAGGGTATTTACGGCTTGGTAATTGCATTCCTGATTCTGTTCAAGACGGGTTTGTTTGCCGAGGGCCATATGGACAACCTGCTGGCTTTGTCCGTAGAAGAGGGCGCTTACTATCTCATGTCCGCACTGCCCATCGGTGTTGTTGGTCTGATTTCTGCGATCAAGCAGGCAAGAGTATCTGTTTCGGGTATCAATCTGCTTGCTAAGCGTCCCGAAAAGGTCATCAATGCCGTCACATCCGCGGCTTTGGTAGAAACTTACGCGATCTGTGCGTTGTTGATCTCGGTTTTGCTGGTATTGGTAGGCTGATTTTAGTTGCATGGTGGCAAAGGCCACGCACACAGATTGAGAATTGAGGAAAATCATGACAGGACTTGAAAAAATCACTTCCCGCATCATAGAGGATGCCCGTGCCGAGGCGCAGGAGATCTTGGATGAGGCAACGGAAAAGAGCCTTGAGGTCAGAGCAAAGAATCTGGCCGAGGTGCAGGCAACCTGCGACCGCATGGTCGCGGATGCCGAGCGTGAGGGCGAAAGTTTAGTCATCCGTGCCAAATCGAGCGCTGCTATGACCAGAAGAAATATCGAGCTTGCCGCAAAGAGTGAAATGATCGAGCGTGCGTTTGACCGCGCGATGCAGGAGATCTATGACATGGATCGCGAAAGATACGCCGCCCTTCTGCTCTCGCTTTTGTGCAAGACCTTGAATGCGCAAAGAGAATCCGAGCGCGACAGCATGCGTTTGTACGGTGAGGACGTAGCACCTGCCTATTATGAGCTGATGCTCAACGCGCGTGACGGTGCCGACGTAGCCCCTATGCTGATGCTGGGCATCAGAAATGCCGCTGCAGCGGGCAAGATTCCCGCAGATATGGCAACCAAGCTCAGGCTTGTCAAGGAGCCGGTTTCCATTGACGGTGGCCTTGTGCTGCGCTGCGGAGATATTGAAATCAACTGTGCGTTTTCCATGATCCTGGCGGCTATCCGCCCCGAATTGGAATCTCGCGTACAGCAGATCCTTTATAAGGATCAGATCAAATCCTAAAACAGCGACGATACTGTGTCGCTTTCGGAAAGGTTGTTTGACTCATGTCGAAAAATCCACAACAAACCGCATATATGTATGCCTCCTCCCGCGTGCGTGCGCTTGAGGTGGGTATCATAGGAAAAGATCGTATTGAGCACCTGGCGGATGCTGCAGATCTTGGTGAGCTGTACGCACGTCTGGAGGAGTACGGTGTTACGCTGATCCGTGATGAACAGGGAAGCGTGCTGACTGAGCCTGTGCTGCAGGGCATTCTTTCGGTGACTTTGCAAAACGTGCTTGAATCGGTCCCCGCTCCCGAGTTGTATGACTTTTTGCGGTATCCCTATGATTGCCATAATATCAAGGCAGCCATCAAGTGCCATTTGCGCGGACTGGATGCAGCGCCCATGATGATTGCGCTTGGCTCGGCTGACTGTAAAGAGGTTGCCAAAATGCCCGAAAAGGGAGATTTTTCGCCTCTGCCCACAGCGATGGCCAAGGCTGCTGAGCTTGCTGTACAGGCGTACGCAAAAACGGCAAATCCGCGCACGATCGACGTGTTGCTTGATAAGGCTTGCTTTGCGGATATGCTTGCCTGCGCCAAAAAGGGCGGGGAAGCCTTCCACGTGCAGCTGGTGCGCACACGTATCGACCTGATCAACGTTATGATTTGTCTGCGTCTTGTGCGCATGCAAGCGGGTGAGCAAGGGGCGGTGCTGCTGGAGCAGGCCATGCTTGACGGAGGAACTCTTGAAAAAGCATTGCTGATGCAGGTGTACGGGCAGGGAGAGACGGCTTTGACCGATATGCTGGCCCATACAAGTTATGACAAATTTGCCACTGCTTTGCGCGAAAGCGACGGCACGTCGGCAAGTGCTGAGAGGTTGGCGGACGATTTCTTTATGGAGCTTTTGCGCACAGCCAGATACACCACCTTCGGTGCATCTGTGCCCACGGCGTATTTCTATGCGCAGGAATATGCCGTTAAGAATATCCGTATTGTCATTGCCGCCAAGAGTGCGGGACTGAAGCCGGAAACCATTCGGGAAAGGATCAGGACAAGCTATGTATAAGATCGGAATGATCGGTGAGCGTGACAGCGTCATCGGCTATATGGCGCTCGGCTTTGCGGTACACGAGGCTGAGGATGCCGATCGTGCGCGCGTGATTTTGCACACGCTTGCCAAAGACAGTGAATACGCCATTATATTTATCGTGGAAAATTTCGCGGTGGCCTTGGAAGAGGACATTGCAAAATATAAGGATGTGCCCACCCCGGCGATCATATGTATACCGGGCAGAAACGGAACCACCGGCTACGGCCTTTCTCAGGTCAAAAAAGCCGTGGAGAGAGCGGTTGGCGCTGACATATTGTTTAAGGAATAAGGAGTATCAGATATGGTAGAAGGAAAGATCCTCAAGGTATCCGGCCCGCTGGTTGTAGCGGAGGGGATGCGTGAAGCGAATATGTTTGACGTTGTCCGCGTGGGCAAGGACCGTCTGATCGGTGAGATCATTGAGATGCACGGTGACCGTGCGTCCATTCAGGTATACGAAGAAACTGCAGGCATTGGCCGAGGTGACAAGGTGGTATCCACGGGTGCTCCCTTGTCGGTTGAGCTTGGCCCCGGCTTGCTTTCCAATATTTACGATGGCATTCAGCGCCCCTTGGAGGCAATCAAGGAGCGTTACGGTGCCAATATTGCCAAGGGTATTGATGAGCCAGCTTTGGATCGCAGTAAGTACTGGCACTTTACGCCGGCACACGTATTCGGCGACAAGGTCGGCCCGGGTGACGTGTACGGTACCGTGCAGGAAACCGACGTCATTACCCACAAGATCATGGTTCCTCCCGGCATGACCGGCACCATTGTGGACTTGGTGGAGGGTGACTACCGTGTGACCGACCGTATCGGTAAGATCAAGCGCCCAGACGGTACCATCGAAGAAATTTTCTTGGCACAGAAGTGGCCTGTACGTGTGTCCAGACCCTATGCCGAAAAGTTGCCTCCCGTTGAGCCCATGATCACAGGTCAGCGCTCGATCGACGCGCTTTTCCCCATTGCAAAGGGTGGAACCGCGTGCGTTCCCGGCCCGTTCGGTGCGGGTAAAACGGTCGTGCAGCATCAGCTGGCTAAGTGGAGTGACGTGGACGTGGTGATCTATATCGGCTGCGGTGAGCGCGGCAACGAGATGACCGACGTTCTGCGTGAATTCCCCGAGCTGACCGACCCCAGAACGGGAAAATCGCTCATGGAGCGCACCGTGCTGATCGCCAACACCTCGGATATGCCCGTTGCGGCGCGTGAGGCTTCGATCTATACGGGTATTACCATTGCGGAATATTATCGCGATATGGGCTACAACGTAGCCGTTATCGCAGACTCGACCTCCCGTTGGGCAGAGGCCTTGCGTGAGATGTCGGGCAGATTGGAGGAAATGCCGGGTGAGGAGGGTTACCCCGCTTACCTGACCAGCCGTCTGGCGCAGTTCTACGAAAGAGCGGGCAAGGTGGTTTGCCTTGGTGACGACGGCCGAATCGGTACGCTTTCCGCCATCGGTGCGGTATCTCCGCAGGGCGGCGATATCTCCGAGCCTGTCACACAGGCAACGCTGCGTATCGTCAAGGTCTTCTGGGGATTGGATTCCTCGCTGGCCTACAAGCGTCATTTCCCGGCCATCAACTGGCTCAATTCCTACTCCTTGTACTGTGATCGCCTGAGCGATTGGTTCTCCGAGAACGTGTCGGCGCGTTGGATGGAAATGACCGGAAAGTGCCTGAAGATCCTGCAAAAAGAGGCGGAGCTCAATGAGATCGTGCAGCTGGTCGGTATGGACGCGCTTTCGAGTGAGGACAGATTGACTCTTGAGATCGCACGCAGTGTGCGTGAGGACTTTTTGCAGCAGTTTGCATTTGACGAGGTGGACGGATACACCCAGCTGGACAAGCAGTACGAAATGCTCACGCTGGTGTTTGATTTTGAGCAAAAGGCAGCCGAGGCAGTTGCTGCAGGAGCGGATATTGAGGAGATTTCCACGCTGCCCGTGCGTGAGCAGATCGGCCGTTTCAAGGCGGTTCCTTACGCAGATTATAAGGCTGAATCCGCCAAAATCAAGCAAGAAATTTCCAATCAGCTGGATGCACTTACCCGCGCGTAAGCTGAGAAAGGATTTGTATTATGATCAGAGAATACAGAACAATAGAAGAAGTTGCCGGCCCTTTGATGCTGGTCAAGCAGGTTGAGGGCGTCAAGTACGACGAGCTTGGCGAGATCGAGCTGCCCGACGGCAGCGTGCGCCGCTGCCGTGTGCTGGAGGTAAACGGCAAAAACCTGCTGGTGCAGCTGTTTGAATCCTCTGCAGGTATCAACTTGGCGCATTCCAAGGTGCGCTTTACGGGACACGGTGTGCAGATGCCCGTATCCCCTAATATGCTCGGACGCGTATTCAGCGGCATGGGTGAACCGATCGACGGCGGTGCTAAGCTGATTCCCGAAAAAACACCGGATATTAACGGCACACCCATCAACCCTGCAGCTCGCTACTATCCTTCCGAGTTTATCCAGACAGGTATTTCTACCATCGACGGCTTGAATACGCTGGTCAGAGGTCAGAAGCTGCCCATTTTCTCGGGCTCGGGCTTGCCTCACGCAAACCTTGCAGCGCAGATTGCGCGTCAGGCTAAGGTGCGCGGCAGCGATTCCAAGTTTGCCGTTGTGTTTGCTGCCATCGGTATCACCTTTGAAGAAGCCGATTACTTTATCTCGGATTTCAAAAAGACGGGCGCAATTGACCGCACCGTGCTGTTTATCAACTTGGCAAGTGACCCTGCAATCGAGAGAATTTCCACGCCCCGTATGGCGCTGACAGCAGCGGAATATCTGGCGTTTGAATGCGATATGCACGTGCTTGTCATCATGACCGATATTACCAACTATGCAGAGGCGCTTCGCGAGGTTTCGGCTGCGCGTAAGGAAGTGCCCGGCAGACGCGGTTATCCCGGCTATCTGTATACCGACCTTGCCACCATGTATGAAAGAGCGGGCAGAAAGATGGGCTCCGAGGGCTCGATTACCATGATTCCCATTCTGTCTATGCCCGAGGATGATAAAACGCACCCCATCCCCGACCTGACCGGTTACATTACCGAGGGACAGATCATCCTGTCGCGCGAGATGTACCGCAAGGGCTATATGCCGCCTGTGGACGTGTTGCCCTCGCTGTCGCGTTTGAAGGACAAGGGCATTGGCGAAGGCAAGACGCGCGAGGATCACTCGGGCGTGCTCAACCAGCTGTTCTCCTCTTATGCAAGAGGCAAGGAGGCAAAGGAATTGATGGTTGTGCTTGGTGAGGCTGCGCTGACACCCATGGACAGACTTTACGCCAAGTTCTCGGAGGCCTTTGAGGAAAAATTCATCAATCAGGGCTTCTATGAGGACAGAACCATTGAACAAACGCTTGATATCGGCTGGGAGCTGCTCAGCATCCTTCCCAAGTCCGAGATGAAGCGTATCAAGCCCCAGTACGTGGATAAGTACTGGCCGAAAAAGTAAGACAGAAGATAGAACAAAGCAAGCCGCCCAAAAGAGGACGGCACGGAGGCAATTATGGCACAAACCTACAACGTCAATCCGACGCGTATGGAACTGAAAAAAATGCAGACGCGTTACGCAAACGCCCGCAGAGGACACAAGCTGCTCAAGGACAAGCGTGACGGCCTGATGAAGCAGTTCTTGGAAACCGTGCGGCAGAATAAGGAGCTTCGAGAGAAGGTTGAGGCAGCCCTTTCGGGTGTGTACGGTAGCCTTTCCATCGCGAGTGCAGTATCGGGGCCGCTGGTGATGGAGGAATCGCTCATGCTGCCCAAAAAGCAGGGAACACTGGACGTGGGCTACCGGAATATCATGAGTGTGACAGTACCGGAATTTTCTCTGGAGATCACGGGCAAGGACGGACAGGACAGCTATAATTACGGCTTAGCGTTTACCTCGGGTGAGCTTGATGCCTCTTTGGCGCAAATGAGCGGGATCTTAGAGGATCTCGTGGCACTTGCACAGAGTGAGAAGACGGTGCAGCTGCTGGCGCAGGAGATCGAAAAAACGCGCCGCCGTGTCAATGCCTTGGAATATATTATGATCCCCAAGTATTTGGCGACCATCAAGTCGATCAAGATGAAGCTGGACGAAAACGACCGCGGTAATACGACACGCTTGATGAAGGTCAAAGACATGATGATCAAGGCACAGCGCGAGGCAGGGCAGGCGGACGAGGACGAGGACGACTAAAATCGGAACCAAATACGCAATATTCACGGTGGACGGCAATGGCCGTCCACCGTGTTTTTTCGTAAAACATTGCTGATTTGACGGCAGTAACAAGCTTTTCCTCTTTTGACAAAAATAAACAAACGGTTACAAAATAAACAAAAAATCGAATAATTTTGCAAAGATAAAGCGAACCGCCAGAGCCGATGCGCCTCGCGCTTTTACGTGGCTTCCCGCCATTTCCCACGCATTCACATGCGAAATTGTGCGTCCGTCCGACAAATCCGCGTATTCTTCGGCCATTGTAAGCTGCCCGATTTCGACGCCTTGACGACCGTGCTTTTTTCTCGTTTTTTCGCGCCGGTCGCACCGCGGTGGAAAAATGTGGAAACTGATATGCCGCAAAGAGATTTTTGCCTGCCTTTTGGTGCTTGAAACGCGTCTGTTCATGCGAAAAACTTGACAAGGGAAGGGTTATGTGTTAGAATATGATGAAGAATTATAATGCAGAAACTATGTTCGATTCGTTTGTGCTGATCTGCAGGAAAGGGAGACAACGGGCTATGGGAAAAGCGTCGATCCGCAACAGGGTCAAAAACGCGTGGGAATATAAACGCACGGCATTTTTGTGGACCGTGCTTTCCGTGCTTGTATTTGCCGTGATGTGTGCGCTGTTCGGCCAATTCTCGGATGCTTACTTTACCTCCGGGCACTTTACCGATCTGCTTGTCGATGCAGGGAATGCGGATGGTTTGATCTACATGGTTCTTGACGACTACGTCCTGATGTCGTTTTTGCTTTTGATGTTCGCACTGTGCTGCTTCACGTTTCTGAGTCAGATGTGGACAGACGATGTTTCCGATTATTACATCCTGCTTCTTTTGTGGAGCCTGGGCTTTTATATTCTGTACGGTTTGAATTTGTTCAACCCCGGCGGTGGATCGCTGAATTACCTTGTGCGTGTGCTGTCGGATACGTTATATCAGCTATCGACTGTTCCGCTTCTTTTGTGTCTTTATACCAAGACCGAGCGTTACCGTGGATTTTTGCGCAGCGTGCTGGTTATTGAATACGTGCTTTGCGCGATCTTTGCGCTGCTGTCCGTTACGGGACTTTTCCCGCAGGTGTTCTCCTACGTCAGATTGGTGTCCGACCTTTTGTTTTGCGGTATGCTGGTCGGTGTGTTGATCATCGGATTTAAGGAGGCTAAGCTGGGGAACGGATTTTTCCGTTGGTTCTGTCCCTTGATGGCGGTGGAGCTGATCGCTATGGGGGCGGTGACGCTGATCGCCATGGTCAGTGACGGCGGAGGATTGTATATGCAGCGCAGAGTGTTTGATGAGATCGTACAGAATTTTAATCTGACGCCTCTTCGAGAGTATTATCTCCAGCGTATGGTGCTGATCAATCTGATGCTGATCCTGTTTATTCGGTTTATCACCGAAACCATGCATAACAAAACCCTTATCCGTGTACTTAACTACGAAAAAGAATCTGCGCAGGGCTACGCAGCGGCAGTGCGCGAGAGGATAGACGAGGTACGGCGCGTCAAGCATGATACCATGCATCATATCAATGCGTGTCATATGCTGTACAATCAGGGCGAATACGATCGTTTGGGTGAATACCTGCGAGAGCTGCAGACCGACGGTCAGGCTATCGCACCGCTGCAATACAGCAATAACCTCATGATCGACTATATCGTTATGAGCTTTTCCAAAAAGGCAGAGGCAAAGCAGATCTCTATGCAGACGGATCTTGCCGTGCTGCCCGAGCTTGAGATCTCGGATTCGGATCTGTGCTCGCTGCTTAACAATATTCTGCAAAATGCATTTGACGCTTGCTTAAGGCTTTCTGACGCCGAGAAGCGTTGGGTGCGCCTTGAGGTCTCGGTGGACGAGAACAAGGTATATTTCACCTGCATGAATTCCTGTGACGGCTATTTCATCCGGGATAACGGCAGGTATCTGACCACCAAAGGGGACGGAACTGCACATGGCTACGGCATGAGCATTATTCGCGGGCTTTGCCGTCGAAACGGCGGCGCAATGGCCTCCCAGGTCAACGGCAACAGCTTTACTATGAAGGTGGCGTTGCCTTATCATACGGATAACGAGAGGGGAATACGGCATGACATCCAAAAAGAGGATCAGTGAGATTCTTGTAGATAACCACCAAATGACCCGTGCGCAAGCCGATCAGATCTTTGCGGTCATGCAGGCGGGCAGAACGGGTAAGAGCGAGCAGGAGCTGATATTAGAGCGCGAGTTTGCCGCTGAAAAGGATATTGCGGGCGCGGTTGCTTTCAAGTACGGACTGCCTTTGGTGGAGCTGGAGGGCAAAGCGCTGGATCACGATCTGATCCGCCGCGTGGATATCAGTGTTCTCAAAAAGCACCGCGTTGTACCCGTGGCGCTGACGGAGGACGTACCTCCGGTCATGAAGCTGGCTATGTTCAACCCCATGAACGCAGGTGCGATTGAGGACGTGGAGCTGCTTTCCCGCCTTCAGATCGAGCCGGTGGTATCGACCGCGACCGAGATCATGAATGCTATCGACAAGTGCTTCGGTACCGAAACGATGCGCTCGGCGGTCGACCAGTTTACCAGAGAAAGAGAAAAGAATGCGCAAGCCGCTGAGGAAGAGCGCGGTGAGGACGTCAGCTCGGCTCCCATCGTCGTGCTGGTCAATACGCTGCTTGAACAGGCTGCGCGTCAGAGAGCGTCGGATATTCACTTTGAGGCGCTGCAGGAGTCCCTGCGCGTGCGTTTCCGTATTGACGGCGTGATGTATACAAAACATAAGTATTCCAGTGAGCTGACCGGTGCCGTGCTTGCAAGAATCAAAATTTTGTCGGGCATGGATATTTCGGAAAAGAGAAAGCCGCAGGATGGCAGAATGACCTATTTGGTAGACGGCAGAGAATACGATATCCGTGTGTCCGTGCTGCCTACCTCATACGGAGAAAAGTGCGTTATGCGTCTTGCGCTCAAAAAGAGCCTGAGCAGAAATAAGAGTACGCTGGGACTTGGCAAGGAGGATATGGAAAAATTTGACCATATCATGTCCTACCCCAACGGTATCGTGCTGGTAACAGGCCCTACGGGTTCGGGTAAGTCTACCACACTTTACACGGTGCTCAGTGAAAAGAACCGTGACGAGGTCAACATCGTCACAGTTGAGGACCCTGTCGAGGCAAATATCGACGGCATCAATCAGGTACAGGTCAACCCCAAGGCGGAGCTGACGTTTGCGAGTGCGCTGCGTTCGATCTTGCGTCAGGACCCCGATATCATCATGATCGGTGAGATCCGTGACGTCGAGACCGCGATGATCGCGATCCAGGCGTCGATCACAGGCCACTTGGTGGTCAGCACCCTGCATACCAACAGTGCGGCAAATACGGTCACGCGTCTTTTGGATATGGGCGTGGATTCGTATCTGATCGCAGACTCGGTAGTAGGTATCATCGCGCAGCGACTGGTGCGCAGACTCTGTCCCAACTGCAAAAAGATGCGCCGCGCCGAGGCGTACGAGCTGGAATTTATGGGTAAGGATCCCAACGTGCCCACCAATATCTGGGAGCCTTGCGGCTGTCAGAGCTGCAACGGCACGGGCTATTACGGCCGAATCGGTGTGTATGAGATATTGGAGATGTCCCCTGAGGTCAAGAGATTGATCAACAAGCACGCCAATGCTGAGGAGATCAAGGAGCAGGCACTCAAGGATGGCATGCAGACGCTGCGTATGAGCGCAACCAAGCTGGCGCTTTCGGGCATTACGTCCTTCCAGGAGATCCTGAGCGTTTCTTACGAAAACTGATAAATTTGAAGATCGATGAAAGATAAAACGGAGTGAATATGGTAACCATCAGACAGATTTTGACCACGGGAGCCGAGCACGTTTGCTCGGATATCCATCTGACGGTCGGCAGACCGGTCGAATACCGTGTGCAGGGTGCTTTCGTGTCCTATGATGAGCAAGTGCTGACAACAAAGGATATACAGGGCGTGTTCGATGAAATGCTCAATGAGCGTACGCGTCGCACGCTGGAGCGGGACGGTGAGGTCGACTTTGCATTCACGCTGGAGGGATGCGGCAGATTGCGCTGCAACCTGTATATGGAAAGCGGCAGACCTGCTGCGGCCATGCGTCTTTTGCCCGTCAGCATTCCCACCACGACGCAGTGCGGTACCCCCGAGGCGGTCGTACGTGCATCGGGCAAGCAAAAGGGACTGCTTTTGGTCACAGGACCTACAGGTCACGGTAAGTCCACCACGCAGGCCGCACTGATCCACCACATCAACAGACACCATAAGCGTCATATCATCACGCTCGAGGACCCGATAGAGTACGTGCATACCTCGGATCAGTCCATCATTCACCAGCGTGAGGTCGGAGTGGATACCATGTCTTTCTCGGCAGCGCTGCGTGCGGCGCTGCGTCAGGACCCTGACGTGATTCTGGTCGGTGAGATGCGTGACCCCGAGACCATTTCCATCGCGATCAGTGCAGCCGAGACGGGACACCTTGTCATCGCGACGCTGCATACCAATAATACCTCGTCTACCATTGACCGTATCATTGACGCATTCCCCGCAGAGCAGCAGTCGCAGATCCGCGTGCAGCTGTCCTCGGTGTTGGAGTGCGTGGTGTGCCAGAACCTGGTTCCCACGGTGGATGGCAAGCGTACTGCTGTGTATGAGGTTCTGATTCCCACTATGGCGATCAGAAATATGATCCGCGAGAATAAAACCCCGCAGCTTCCGTCCGCTTTGCAGACCGGTAAGAAATTCGGTATGCAGACCAAGGACGACCACTTGAACGAGCTGTATCGCAACGGTGTGATCACCAGAGAAACAGCAATAAAATATGCAGAGGATGAACAAACGCTGACCAAGAAAATGGAAGGCTTTGGACATTGATAAGGAGTAACGAATGCCAACTTACGGATATGAAGCCATCAATAAGAGTGGCAGTAAAAAGAAGGGCAGCGTAGAAGCCCCGGATATTCAGCAGGCGCGACAGCAGCTGGTTGCCGAGGGTCTGACGCCCATTGAGATCAAGGAACAGAATCTTCTGACCAGGGATATTGAGCTTTCGTTTTTGAACAGCGTCAAGCCGCGTGAGCTGAGCGTGTTCTGTCACCAGTTCGTCAGCGTCATGGATGCAGGCGTACCGGTTGCCGAGGCGTTGGATCTGCTTGGCCAGCAGACCGAAAACAAAACCTTGCGCAAAGCAATATTCAATACGCAAAAGGAGATCCAACAGGGCGAGATGCTGGCGGACTCCATGAGAAAGCAGGGCAAGCGTATCTTTGCGCCTATGTTTACCAACATGGTCTCTGCGGGCGAGGCCTCGGGTAATTTGTCCGTTGCCTTTACCCGTATGGCAGACTATTATGAAAACGCAAATAAAACCAAAGCGGCACTGCAAAAGGCAATGATATATCCTGCCGTGGTATTGATCGTTGTGGTCATTGTCATGTTTATCATGATGATTTTCGTGCTTCCCACCTTTAAGGATATCTTTGCGGATATGGGTGCGGAATTGCCTTGGATCACGCGCGTGATTATGGGCATGAGTGATTTCTTTGTCGGATACTGGTGGTTGATCCTGATTGTCGGAGGCTTGACGGCTCTTGGCATATGGTTGTTCTCGCGCAGTAAAACAGGAACGTATTTCTTTGCCTGGATGGCACGTAAGCTGCCGATTTTTGGACCCATGACCGTTAAGACTGCTTCCGCTGAGTTTGCAAGAACCTTTGCTACGCTGACTGCTTCGGGTATCCCCATCATTGAGGCACTTGAGATCGTCTCGCGCAGTATGACCAATATTTATTTCAAAGAGGGCCTTTTGAAGGCGAGAGAGCAGGTCGCGGTGGGAACCACTCTGGCATCTGCCCTGCAGCAGACCGGCCTGTTCCCACATATGGTGATCCATATGGTCAGGATTGGTGAAGAATCGGGCGACTTGGAAAAAATGCTGGACAAGCTGTCGGAATATTACGACGACGAGGTGCAGGCGGCAACCAAAAACGTCATGGCCTTGTTAGAGCCGATGATCATCGTGCTTTTGTGCGGTGTGGTTGGCGTTGTAGCCATTGGCGTGTTGCTGCCCATGTTTGAAATGTACAGCATGTACGACCAATACTTATAAGGAGAAGTTATGCATCCTGCTTTGTTGATCGGCGGTGCTGCTCTGTGCGGCGCAGGCGCGGGTGCTGCATGCATCCCGCTTGTCAATCGCTATTTGATAAAACTTGAAAAAAACAAGCTCTCGGGCAAAGCCTGTGCAGCCTTTATCATCATCCTGGCGCTTTTATGGGCAGCCACCTTTGGCGTAAAGGGATGGGGAGCATCGGCAATATTGATTGCGCTTGCAGCATCTGCCTTGCTGTCCTTGAGCTGGATTGACTGGAACACATACGAGATTCCCTTTGCGTACAACGTATTCATATTTGCGTTGGGCGTGTTGGCGTTGGTGTTCGATCTGTCCCATTGGTATGAGTACGCAATAGGCTTTGTTGCAGTCAGTTTGCCGCTTATGGCGCTGTTCTACATATCCAAGGGCGCTGCGATCGGTGGCGGTGACGTCAAGCTGATGGCTGCGTGCGGCATGCTGCTGGGATGGAAATTGGTATTGCTTGGATTTGTGCTGGGGTGTATCATAGGTTCTGTGGTGCATCTTTTGCGCATGAAAATAACGGGCGAGCGACATATGCTTGCCATGGGGCCTTATTTGTCGATCGGTGTCTTTTTGGCAGCCTTGTTCGGCAATGCGGCCATTGCATGGTATCTTTCCATGCTGGGCCTTTAATGCAGCCCATATTCGCATATTAATTATTGAAAGGAAAGGTAACTCTGATGGGTAAATCCTTTAGCTCAAAGCGCCTGCTCGTGTTGCAGATCGACAACGGTGTGACGCAGGTTGCTGAGATTCATGTAAGCACCAAAAATGTCTCTATAGTTAAGTCTTTTTCAGTCCTGACTCCCGTAGGCACTGTAGAGGACGACGGTTCTTTGGTTGCTGATGCGTCGTTCGCAGCACTTTTGCGCGAAAAGATGCGTGAGCACGGTATCAAGACCGATCGCGGTGTTTTTTGCGTCAACTCTGACCGTATAATTTCTCGTGAGATCATGCTCCCGAACGTCAAGCGAAGCCAGATTCTGACCATTATCAGTACCAACGCGCAGGACTATTTCCCCGTAGACGTCAGCGATTGCAAGCTGGACTATTCCGTTCAGGAGCAGGTAGTTGAAAACGGTACGAAAATGCTGCGTATTTTAGCCAGTGCAGTTCCTAAGCAGATCATTGGTTCTTATTATGCATTGGCAAAGATGATGGAGATCGGTATCGAAGCCATTGATATTTCGGGAAACAGCGTCATGCAAGCGATTGCTGTTAACCCCGATATGATCAGCGCTGAGCAGGATTCCGAGGGCAGTACATATATGCTTGTTAACCCGTATTCGGGCGGCACGCAGCTGACTTTTGTGAAGGATGGCTCGGTAAGATTGCAGCGTACTGTTTCGGTTGGCTTGGGTGAGAGCTTTGAGACATTGCTTCAAAATGAGGAACAAGTAGAAACGGTTCACGGATACCAGGCTCCCGAATTGGATGAGCAGGGCAGATTCAGTGTATCCATGAGTTCCTATCGAAAGGCGTCTGAGCTTTCTGCAGTCATCAACCGAATCATTGAGTATTACTACTCGGTGGAGGGCTATGGCAACGGAAAGATCTACGGAACGGTGATCGGTCAGGGCGCTTTGTTGCCTTCCCTTGCAAAGCAGTTGTTTGCCGAACTGGATATTGAATACCGCAAGCCGCACACGAATACGGAACAAGTTGAAAACATGGATAAGAGTGTGGCAGATTACGGGCTGTATCTGCCTTGCGTCGGTGCTTGTCTGCATCCCTTCAACCTGACGGACAGGGCGCAAGGAATGGTGCTGGAGAATATTTGTGCCAAGCGCCGTTGGCTGGAGCGCGCGGATTTTGTCAAGCGCAATTTCATTCTGATTGTCAGCATTCTTGTTTTTATGGTCTGCGTTGCCGTTTCTGCGCTGATGGCAGGCTACGTTACCATAGAATATACGGTCCTGCAGGAGTCTCTTGCAGACTATCAGGCCAAGATTGAGTTGTTCTCCGAGGTGGCAGAGCAGCAGAATACCAAGCTGAATGCAGAGTCTGTCCGCGACCTGCTGCAGGCGTATACGCAAAAGCTGGAGCAGTTGGAACAGGATAAGCAGATGTACGATTCTCTCAAGGCAGAGCACGAGCAGCTGGCTGAAACCTACGAAGCACTCAAGCAGGCATGCGAGCAGTTGGAGGTGGATTTCGCCTACGCGGATACCGCTTACAGCACGCAGTATGCGGTGTATGAGGATTTCTCCAAGAGCATCTGGACGTGGTATGAGGAAATCATGTACACCATGGATGAGGAATACATGAATACCAATAATGACAATCTGGTTGCCTTTATTGAGCAGTTGGAGAAAGAGATGCCCTCTACGTTTACGGTTACCTCGATCGCTGTGACCGATTCGGGCGTAAACCTCGGCATTGAGGTCAAGAGCAAGGAGCAGGTCATTTACGTAATCCAGGCGCTGCGTGAATTTGAAACCGTTGAAATTATGGGTATTTCGGGTCTGACCATTGTGGACGGCGGATCTTCCGATCTGTTTGAGGAAGAGATCGAGGGTGAGTACAATCCCATCCAGCGCGTTCGCTTTGTAGTATCCCTGCAGTATACCGATGCATTCAGAGATCAATAAGAAAGGAGGGCTAAAGCATGAAGAATAAAAAAGTCACTGTAAATATCGAACGCAAAAAGCCGCATTATAAAAAGCAGCCGGACGGTATTTACAATAAGAAAAAAGGCGGCAAAAAGAAGCCCTCCGAAGGTGCTAAAAACCGCGTTGAAAATCTTGTAAAGCAAGAGCAGCAGGTACAACCGGAGCAGCTCAATGTGAAAAAGCCTGTTGAGAACAAGGCAGAGAACAAGATTGAAAATAAGATTGAAAATAAGGTTGAGAATCAGGTAGAGAACAAGGTTGAGAGCTGGGTTGATATGACTACGGAACCCAAGGAAAAATCCAAAGGCATTCCCAAGCCTGTTCTCAGAATGTTGATTCAGGTTGTCTTGTCCGCGATTTTTGTAACGCTTGGTCTTGTGCTGTTGATCAGTACGTTCGCGCTGTTCTACAGACCGATGAGCGAGAACAACAAGATCATGAACGATACAAGACTCAAAACACGTATGGAACTCAGCGCTCTGCTTTCCGAGGTGTTCCCGTCCATGAATGCAGATGATGAGCTTAGTGACATGATCATGCGTGCGCTGGAGAATAAGAAGAACACCCTGCGCCAAGAGGCCAATCAGGTGACAGGTGAGATCGAAACGCTGCGCCAGTCTGACGAGGTGATTGCAGCACTGCTTGAAAATGCAGGCTTGGATTCCTCCAACTTGAAAAATCCTGACACCTTGAGCAGCGGTCAGGCCATCATTCAGGCTTCGGTCGATGACGTAGACAAGCAGCTGGAGGAGTTGGGCGTGGCAGCGCTCAGAGAGCAGATCGACGTTTATAAGGGTACGACCACGACCGTAACGCGCGAGGACGAAAACGGTGAGACGATCACCGAAACCGTTACGACGGGCGGCTTGGTTCCCGAAATGCAGGCCAAGAAGGACGAACTGCAAAAGAAATATGATGACGTCCAGTCCAAGCTGGATAATCTCGATACGTATATCGAAGATATTGATCTGAAGGTCACGCAGATGTACAACCGCATGGAAACAGGTGAGAAGGCATATGATGTTTATGCCAAGATGGAAGCAATCAGCGCGTACGTCAAGGCCAATCCTGTAGATAACATCTTCATCAAGGATACGTCCGATAAGCTGGCGAGCTTCCCGGGCGAGTCCAAGGAAGAGGATGACATCCTGTTCATCATGAAGGTGGAGTCCGAAACGGGTATCCGCATGCAGACTGTTAATTACGGCCAGGATTATCAGCTGACCAAGCTTTCCAACGGTATGCTTTTGTGCTATGAGGTTTATAACATTCCTTATTATGCAACCTACAACGGTTGGAAGAACCTGATGGCGTACTTCAATGATAATGATGATTTCTATGCGTCCATATATTCGCTGACCATGGAATACAATGCGCTGAACGAATCGATTCAGGGCAATATGATCATTTTGCATTATTATCTGCTCAGCGAGGATGCTGAGTACATTCCTCCCGTAGTTGAGGAGGAGATCATTCCCGGTATCGACGGTATTTTCGGTGAAGTGACCGACAACGGCATTACCAACGGTAAGGTGACCGATTATACTGTAGGCTACGTTAAGGATTGGTTGGATGGAGAAATAGAAGATGCCGAGTATCCGGAGCCTAGGACACTTTATGACTTTAGAAATAAGCTAAAAGCTCAGGGATGTCATGCGACCGAACTTGCGTGGATCTTAAAGGAGGAATACTCCGATCCCAATGAAATGAAGGAATTCTTGTATGAGTACGGTGATCCCGACGTGAATTATGAGAATGCGACAAGCTTGGAAAAGTATTTGACAAAATTGTTTGAATGCGACAGAGAAACGCTGTTTATGATCTATTATGCGTCCAATGACGACACCACCGAGGACGAGGGTGAAGAGGACGGCACGACCGAGAACGAGCCCACGACCGACGGCAAGCAGAGCGATTACACCTTTGCTGACGTACAGGGCTTGCTGAATGAGGGCAAGAGCCTGGAACAGGTGCGCGATCAGCTGGTGGACGAAGAGTATGAAGCAAAAGAGCTTGCATGGATCTTAAAGGAAGAGTACAATACTCCCGATGAGGTGTACGATTTCTTCCAGACAACCGAGCCCGGAAAATATACGGATAAGGAAGCCGTGCTGGAGCTGTTTGGCTGTACCGAAGAGGAACTGAAGGATATTTACGGAATTTGAGTTTTTGAAGAGAAAGGAGAAGGACATGCGAAAACTTCTGAAAAATCATAAAGGCTTGACCATGGTGGAAGTGCTGGTGACAGTTGCTTTGTTGGCAATTGTGATCGTTCCGTGTCTTTCTTCCTTTGTCGTAGCCCAAAGAGGTAACGTGCTTGCCGAGCAGACCTTTGATGAATATACCAAAGCAGCCAATTTGATGGAAGAGTTGAAGGGCTGTGAAGGCGGTGAAGCATTACTAACCAGGCTTTCGATGGATTATAAAGTAGACGGGGTACAAGTGAATTTAACGGATGGCCTTCGTGTAGTGTATTATGTGCACAGTACAACTGACGGAAATGTATCGGTTCTACAATATATTGAACTCTGGATATATGTAGGTGAAGGTGACAACCAAGAAATTTCATTAGAGGCAGTTTCTAACCAAACCGGATATATTTTGAGGGGGGTGATCGCTCCATGACAAAGAAGTTTTGGAAGGATAACCGTGGACAGATGATCTATGCTGTGGTTGTTGCGGTCATGTTTTTGAGCGTTCTCTCTATGATCGCCATGGGCTTGTCGCTGCAACACTACCACGCTGCTGTACAGAAGCAAGAGAATATTGCGAATTATTACAAAGCGGATGCTGCGGTTGAAATAATTCGTATTGAATTGATGAAGGCTGAAAGTGCTGCCGCTGAAGAACCTGCTCCTACAGAAGCTGCTGAAGAAAACGGTGAAAATGCAGAAAACGAACAATCTCCGTTGCTTGCTGAGGATACAAAAAACAAGATTCAGTCTGACTGGGGTGTTACTATCAGCAATCTGACAAAAACCGATGGAGTTTATACCTACACGGTATCCTGTGGGAATGTGGCAGTTACCGTAAGTATGAAAAACAACGAATTTACAAGTTGGGAGGTATCATACAATGCTTCCAACGACTAAATTGAGAAACAATCACAAGGGTGTGACGCTTGTGGAGGTCATTGCGGTGATCGCCGTGCTGGGCGTAGTCATGGCAGCTGTTATGGGATTTATGATCTCAGGAGCGCGTATGTCTGCCAAGGTCAGCAACGGAGCAACTGCCGGTATGCGTGAGCAAACGGCTGTGGAGTTTATTAACCAAAGAATATGGAGCAGCCAAGCTGTGACTTTGGGTGGTGAACCAATCACAGAGGGCGAGCCACAAAAGTATTCCGAATTGAAGATCGGAGGGCTTGCTCTTACATCAACCGACGGGAAAGTGACCTATAATAATGTAGAACTTTGCAACGGTGAGATCTATTTTGAAAAGATCAGCGACACCACGATAAAATATACTCTCAATGACGTTGAACACATCGTACATTTGAGAACAACTGCCTTAAATATTGCTGAGGAAAACTGAGCAGAAGAGGCACTGGAGGACCTAACTGATGAGAAAAATAGTTGTTATTTTAACAGCTTGTTTACTGTTGGCGGGAATGATGATCACCGTTGGCGCGCAAACGGCAGCGTCGCGGGCTGTAGATTATGATGACCTGAACTACAGTGTGGATAGAAAAAAGGCGGGAATTATCTATATGGGCCAGATACTGGAGCAGTTGACAGGCCAAGAGATTTCCGATGAAGAGAAAGATTTCATCCGCTACAAATTTAACGGACAGAACGTTTTGTATTATACAAAGCCTATGTTTGCCACCCCTACGGTTGACTATGATGGGGAGAATTACCGTCTGAGCGTAATCGTTATGGACGATTACTACGAGGCGGAAAACGGCCAAGACGTGTTTTGGACGCCCGATTACGTCACCATTGGTGAAAAAACTGCAGAATTTGCGCCTGCGCCCGACGTAGGAGAAAACTACTACCGTGCGGTATTTGAGGATGTGGAATGGACGACAGACGTGTCCATGACCATCGAATACAGCGCAGATCTGATACTTTCTGCAGAAACCTTGAACGAATTCGTCAATTTTGCCTTTGACGGTGCGCTGATTCTGGATAGTGAGCTTGCCGCGTACGAGCATGAGCAGATCGTGTATCAGGAGGCTTTGGCCGCATACGAGCAAAACCGCAAGGAATGGCTGGTATACAACACGGCTATGGACGCCTACAGAGATCATATGGATCTTGTTGCACTGTACAATGATTACTTGGCATATCAGGACTATCTTGCCGAGATGAAGGTCTATGAGCAGGATCTTGCCGCATATCTTGCCAACAAGCAGGAATGGGAAACGTATGATGCAAATTGCATAAAGTTTAATGAGTATTTGGCCTACAAGGCAACCTATCCGGGATTGGACAAGGCTTATCAGAGCAGTATGGCAACCGTGGAGCATCAGCTGTATCTGCTCTCGCTTATGGAGGTTGAGGATCCTGTTTCGGGCATTTCCTTTGTCGAGCTGATGATCGATGACCGTATCGGTACTGTTATCGAGGAAAGATACGACCAGTTTGCAAAGCTGGAAAAGAGTACGGTGGATGCAGTGGTTGAATCAACCAGAGCCATTCAGAGATTCTGCAAGATCTATCAGGATCTGGAGACAGACCAAGAGATCTATGAATTCTATATCAAGGAATATGCTTCCTTTGTCAAGCATTTGAATCAGCTTTACGTCAATATCAAGAAGCTGTACAATAATAATACCTTCTATAAAATCCTGATGGCAGAGCGTCCGCAGTACCTTGGTACCATGGTACGTATGCTTGGCTCTCTTCACGTATACAGCCACGTATTTGATGATACCATAACGCTCAAATCAAACGCCATCGTGGATGATCGCGGCCATCAGACCGTAAACGATCTGGTATCTCCCGAAGTAAGACCTGCGTCTGATACCAATAAGGCAAAGCCGCTTAGCGCGTGGCCCGTGGCTCCTGTGGATCCCGAAACCTATGAGGTCACCAAGCAGCCCACGGCTCCCCAGGTCAAGCTGGAGGATCCCGACGTTCCCGAAATGCCGAGCTTTACTGCGGTCGGTAACGCTTCCGAAATTCCCACGGCTATGCAAGATCCCGGTGAGATGGAAATGCCGCAGCCTCCCAAGGGGCCGCTGCACCATCCAGGCACACCTCCCACGCTTGCCTGGGATGAACTGACGCAAAGCTTCTACCGGGCATATCTGATGGGAAAGATCGTACCCAGAGCCGAATTTGCTTCCGACCAAGTCTACCGCCTGAGCGCGACCTCCAAGTTCTCGGCCAGCCTGGACGAGAATGATCGCCGTTTCTTCGTGCATTTCTATAACACGGATGATGAGGAAACTTACCTTGGCAGCACGCACGGTGTACATTACGGTGAAGGCGTCAGCGTTCCCGAATCGATCGGTATTCCCACAAAGCCTCCGAAGGATGACAAATCCTACGAGTTTGCCGGCTGGGTTGATAAGGATGGGACTCCCATCGATCTGTCCTGCATCACGCAGGATATCAATGCCTATGCGTCTTACAATACAGTTCCCAGAACTCATACCGTTACCTGGCACGTGGGCGAGCACACCACCGTGCAGGAGTGGGTACACGGACAGATTCCCGTGTATGAGGGTCCGACCGAAAAGGCTTCCACCGACGAGTACGATTATACTTTCGTCGGCTGGAACAAAACGGTTCTGCCCGTCACTGAGGATGTGGTATACACAGCGCAATACAGCGCAACTATCAGAAGATATACCGTGACCTTTATGGTAGAGGGCGGCGTATACCTGCAAAGAGATTACAACTATGCTTGGAATCTGACCGATGCGGTGTCTATGCTTTCCACACCCTATAAAGAACCCACGGTGCAGTATTCCTACACCTTTAAGGGCTGGTCGGATGCACAAGGGAATCTCTATACCGACGGTAGTCAGTTCCCGCTGCTGACCGAGTCCATGACCTTCTATGCGGAGTTTGATGCAACCGTCAATTCTTACACCGTAACCTGGATCGTGGAGGATCAAAGCATCACCAAGACTTACCTGTACGGTGATATGCCGATGTACGGGGATAGCCCCGACGATGTTCCGGGTAAGGAAACCACCGCGCAGTACGAGTACACGTTTGCGGGCTGGGATAAAGAATTTACCACTGTTGTCGGAGATGCGACCTATACCGCAAGCTTTGATGCGCACCTGCGCAGCTATATGGTGGAATTTTTGATGGATGACGGCAGCGTGCTGTATTCGCAGATGCTGGAATACGGTGCAATGCCCGAGTATGCAGAGTTCCCCAAGAAGCAATCCGATATTCAGAACGACTATTTCTTTATCGACTGGGATAAGGACATCGAGCCTGTCAGCGGCCCTGCAAAATATACCGCACGCTTTGGCAGCACGCTTCGTAAATATCCCATTAAGTTTGTTGTCGGTGATACCGAGGTCACATCCGACTTCGAATATGGCTCTGTGCCGCAATATCCTTACGATACCCCCACCGCTCCCGATGATTCCCGCTACACGTACGTGTTTGCAGGCTGGGACGTGCCGCTTGCTGCAGTGGATGGCAGCGCGGTGACCTATACCGCATGCTTTGATGCAGTTCCGCTTGCCCCCACGCCCGATGGAGAGCACGGTGAGATCAAGGGGAACGAGGGCGGCGTATTTGAGCTGATTCTGAACGCGGTCGAGGTGGATCTTTCCAAGGTCTTCCAAAAGGCCGGGGAAGGGAAGGCGGAAAAGCTGGTCGTGCGTCTTGGCGATGCCGTGCTGGAATTCCCCAAAGTGCAGATCGAGGCAATTTACAACAGAGGCGAGGGAATTGCATCCGTTCGCATGGAGCGCGTGATGCATGAGGACCGTGTGGCATATCAGATCGAGATTTTGGATGAACAGGGAAATCCTGTAGAATACCTCGTATCCGAGTTGACCGTCAGGATGCCTTATAGTGTTGTTTATGCAGCAGACGTTTACCACATTGAGGACGACGGAACGCTGACCAAGATCAACTCAACGTATGAAAACGGGTATTTGGTGTTCTCCACCATGGATTTCTCCACCTTTGTGATCAAGGATAGATTCAGTATCACGGGCGCTCCGTCCGAAAACGGTGTCTTTGACGTTGTCGGTGAAGCGTATGACGGTGATGTTGTAACGATTACACCCGACCCGAACGAAGGATACCATCTTGATACGGTCACGGTTGAATGCAATGGCCAGGCGATCAAGTTGGAGCAGGCAAATGGTGTATACACGTTTATCATGCCTAAGGGCAACGTAACTGTCACAACTACCTTCAAGGAGGTAGAAGGCGGCACGGGTGCTGAGGTTATGGTTGGCGTGATCACCGCATCGCTGATCGTTGTGATCGGTATTGTAATTGCCATCGTTCTTGGCAGAAAAAAGGTTGCAAGAAAATAATCCATAACCCGATGTAAAAACAAAAGAGGGAACGAAACGGAGAATGAACTCCGTCAAGTTCCCTCTTTTATTGATTTGTGCGAGCGAATGGTGTGCGTGTCATGCCAATAATGCGCGCAGATTTGGAAAAATTGCACAGGGAAATACAGTGCGTCAAAAAAGAGAGTATCCAAATCGGAGATTGCATCGAAACAAGCAGGTTCGCTCTTGACAAAATTTCTCTTTGCATGGTATAATGATTATCATAATCGATAAGTGTGTCCAAATACAAAAATTGAAGGAGAAAAATATGAAAAGAGTTCTTGCGTTTCTTCTCTGCGCTCTGATGCTCCTGTCCGTTTTGGTAGGCTGTGCTGAAAACAGCGACCAAGAGCAGGAATCCACTACGGGTGCCGTGGAAGAAGAATATTGGGTAAGCCCTGCGCTTACCGAAACTGACCTTTTCAAGGGCAATACCTTGAATTTGTTGGTCAATTCCGAGATGGATGCAGGTAGTGAGGAAGCTTCTACCGATCCTTTGGAGGATGCGATCTACAGAAGAAATGACAAGTTGGAATCCGTTTATGGCATTACGATCAACACTCTTGTGGAAACCGATCTTGCCGAACTGGGTAACAAAGTATCCAAGGACGTCAGTTCCGGCAATGCTGAGTACGATATCGTATATCAGCATATGGTAAATTCCGCAACCAATCTGGCGGTCAACGGACTTTTGATCGACCTTGTTGATCTGGAATACGTGGATTTTGATCAGGCTTGGTGGGACCAGGACGCAAGAGAGGGATTTTTGATCGGTGATCACCAGTTCCTGGCTGTTGGTGACCTGCTGCCCAGAACGCTGCTGGTTTCCGCTTGCATGGTTTTCAACAAAACACAGTTTGATAACCAGTCCATGGATTATCCTTACGACTTGGCAAGAGACGGCGCATGGACGCTGGATGAGCTCAACGCGCTGACCAAGGATCAGACAAAGGACGTTAACGGTGACGGTAAGATCGAATATGAAAACGATTATTTTGGTATGACCAGCTGGCATCTTGACAGTCCCTTCAACTTCTTCTATGGTTCAGGCGCAACCTTCTTTACCAAGGACGAAGATAATTATCCCGTATACAGTGTGGACCAGGATAAGATCCAGAGTATTTACGATAAGGTTTACACTACGTTTGTGACCAATAACTCGTTGTACATCATGGACGTAGGCATCTACCAAGAAGCTTTCAAGGTGTTCACCTCTGGCAGATCGCTGTTTACCGCATGCTCTTTGAGCACCATTGCCAACTCGGAGAACGGCTTTAAGGACATGGCCGATGAATATGGCGTGCTCCCTCAGCCCAAATATGACACCAACCAGAAGGACTATATGAGCTTTGTAAACGGTGCTGCATCTGTGGTGGTCGTTCCCAAGAGTCTGACCGATGTGCGCTTGGAGTACGCAGGCTTTATGCTTGAAGCACTGGCGTCCTCCTCCTACTACATGGTTACCGACACTCTGTATGATAAGGTTGCTAAGTCCAAGAACGTGCGTGACCCCGAGTCTGCAGAGATGGTGGATATCGTCATCCGTAACAGAGTTTTTGATTTTGGTTATTCTCACTTTTTCAGCAAGAGCTATCCTTGCGCAGTTCTGTTCATGACCTGTCTGGATTCCAAGGCTGATTCTGTTGCAAGTGCAATCAAGAAAACCAAGGATAAGGTTATGAACAAGGAGATCAACAGGATCCTGGAGGTTTACCAGGGCGAGAACTGATGTTTTCGCACGTTTCCTTGTCACATTATCAATCAATATATTTGAATTTTTGAAAATCACTAAGGAGAAAGAACATGAAAAAGCTTCTTGTAATTCTTCTGAGCGGCTTGATGCTGCTGTCTGTATTCGCCGGCTGTGCCGAAAACGGCGGCGAGGAGCAGGAGTCCACTACGGGCGCTGTGGAAGAAGAATACTGGGTAAGCCCTGCGCTGAACCAGACCGATGAGTTTTCCGGCAATACTTTGACGCTGCTTGTTAACCGCGAAATGGACGCAGGCAGTGAGGAGGCATCCTCCGATCCTCTTGAGGATGCACTGTACAGAAGAAACGACAAGCTGGAGTCTACCTACGGCATTACCATCAACACACTGGTGGAGACCGACTATTCGGAATTGGGCGGTAAGGTGTCCAAGGACGTCAGCTCGGGCAACGGTGAGTATGATATCGTGTATCAGCACATGGTAAATTCTGCAACAAATCTGGCGGTTAACGGTCTTTTATATGATCTGATCGACGTTGAGTACGTGGATTTTGATCAGGTATGGTGGGATCAGGACGCAAGAGAAGGCTTTACGATTGGCAATCATCAGTTCTTGGCTGTTGGTGACCTGCTGCCTCACACCATGCTGTATTCCGCTTGCCTTGCTTTTAATAAAGATCATTTTGACAATCAGTCGTTGGAGTATCCTTACGACCTTGCAAGAGATGGCGTATGGACCTTGGATGAGCTGAATGCGCTGACCAAGGATCAGACCAAGGACGTAAACGGTGACGGCAAGGTCGAGCTTGAAAATGACTTCTACGGTATGACCAGCTGGCATCTTGCAGGTCCGTTCAACTTCTTCTTTGGTTCCGGTGCTACCTTCTTTGTCAAGGATGAGGATAACTATCCCGTATATAGCGTAGACCAGGATAAGATCCAGAACATTTACGATAAGGTGTATGAAACCTTTATTACCAACGATTCTCTCTACATTGAGGATGTGAATATTCACACCAAAGCGTACACCATTTTTACCGAGGGCAGATCTCTGTTCGTTTCCTGCTCTCTGACCCAGATCGCAAATTCCGAATATGGCTTTAAGGATATGACAGATGAGTACGGTGTGCTGCCCCAGCCCAAGTACGACACCACGCAAAAGGATTATATGAGCTTTGTAAACGGTGCTGCATCGGTTGTCGTCGTACCTAAGAGCTTGACAGAGGAAAGACTTGTATTTGTAGGCTATATGCTGGAGGCACTTGCTTCCTCGTCCTACTACATGGTTACCGACACGCTGTATGATAAGGTTGCAAAGTCCAAGAACGTGCGTGATGCAGAGTCTGCTGAAATGGTAGACATTATCATCCGTAACAGAGTCTTTGACTTTGGTTATGCGCATTTCTACAGCAAGAATTATCCCTGTGCAGTGCTGTTCCAGACCTGCCTGGATGCTGAGAATACCTCTGTTGCAAGTGCGATCCAAAGAACAAAGGAAAAGACTATGACCAAAGAGATCAACAAAATCCTTGAGGTTTACCAGGGAGAATGATTTTTCTCTGAAATAACACCGGTCCATGGTGTGATGCTCCAAGCGGAGTATTATGCCATGGACCGGTGTTTTTTGCAACAGAGAAAAAAGGAAAAAAACAACTTCATCAGATTTTTTTCGGTATTGCAAATCGGAAAGTCCTATGCTATAATGGCTATAGAAAACTGCGTGATGTGCCTGCGCGCGTAACAGGGAATCGTCCCCTGTTACATTAGTACAAACAAAACCAATCAGATATATTGATAATTGCTGTAGAGGATAATGAAAAATGACTTTCTCAAGTGAAAACTGCGACAGGGAATGACTCTCCGCTATATGATCACGCCCACCCACTCCGCATGCGGAACGGGTGGGCGTGTTTTTGCCCAAAAACTATTGACAAACGGGGGAATAAATTATATAATGATAGAAGTGTTTTTATGTCTAACCGCTACCGGGCGGCAGAAAGGAAAAATATAAATAATGAAGTACGAGCATTTACAAGTTGAAAAGAAGTGGCAGGAATACTGGGAAAAGAACCAGACCTTCAAGACCGACGTTTGGGATTTTTCCAAGCCTAAGTTTTACGCGCTGGATATGTTCCCCTATCCGTCGGGCGTAGGTCTGCATGCAGGTCACCCCGAGGGCTATACCGCTACCGATATTATTTCGAGAATGAAGAGAATGCAGGGCTACAACGTGCTGCACCCCATGGGTTACGACTCGTTCGGTCTGCCTGCAGAGCAGTATGCGGTTACCACGGGTAATCACCCCAACGGCTTTACCCAGGAGAATATCAAGACCTTTTCTGCGCAGCTGCGCGAGTTGGGCTTTGACTATGACTGGTCCAAGATGATCGCAACCAGTGATCCCGAGTTCTATAAGTGGACGCAGTGGATCTTCAAGCAGCTGTATCTGGACGGCTATGCGCAGTATATTGACATGCCCGTCAACTGGTGCGAGGAGCTGGGTACCGTGCTCTCCAACGATGAGGTCATCGACGGCAAGTCCGAGCGCGGCGGCTATCCCGTCGTCAGACAGAATATGAAGCAGTGGGTCATCAATCAGCCTGCGTTTGCCGAAGAGCTGCTGGAGGGCCTTGAGGAGATCGATTGGCCCGAATCCACCAAGCTGATGCAGAAAAACTGGATCGGTAAGTCCACGGGCGTTGAGGTCAAGTTCGACATCGTGGGTGGTGGTGAGTTCTCGATCTTTACCACTTGTATTGAAACCATCTACGGCATTACCTTCATGGTGCTGGCTCCCGACGGTGAGGTGGTCAAGCAGCTGATGCCCAGAATTGAAAATAAGGCAGAGGTGCAGGCTTATATCGATGAAACGCTCAAGAAGAACGATATGGACCGTACCGAGCTCAACAAGACCAAGTCGGGCTGTGAGCTGAAGGGCGTGACCTGTATCAACCCCGTCAACGGCAAGGAAGTGCGCATGTTCATCGGTGATTTCGTGCTTGCCAACTACGGTACGGGCGCTGTTATGGCTGTTCCTTCTCACGACCAGCGTGACTTTGAGTACGCGATCGCACACAATATCGATATGATCCAGGTCATCGACGGCGATGAGAAACTCGGCCACGTGGACGTGTCCGAAAAGGCGTTTGAAAAGCAGGATTATCTGGGCAAGGGCTATCGCCTTGTCAATTCCGAGGAATTCACGGGTCTGACTGTGGAAGAGGCCAAGGAAGCCATTACCTCCAAGCTGGAAGGCCTTGGCGTGGCGAAGAGAACGGTCAACTACCACTTCAGAGAGTGGATCTTTGCGCGCCAGCGTTACTGGGGCGAGCCTGTTCCCGTGGTACACGGCGAGGACGGAGAGGTTCACGTGCTGCCCGACGAGGAGCTGCCGCTGATTTTGCCCGAGCTGGAAAACTACAAGGGCGAGGGTGGCAAAGCACCTCTGGAAAATGCAACCGAGTGGAAGTATTACGATCAGAACGGCATCAAGGGCAAGAGAGAAACCTCTACCATGCCCGGCTCCGCAGGCTCAAGCTGGTACTTCCTGCGCTATATCGATCCCCATAACAACGACGAGTTTGCAAATCAGGAGCTGCTCAAGCATTGGATGCCGGTCGACCTGTATATCGGTGGCCCCGAGCATGCGGTCGGTCACTTGATGTATTCGAGAATCTGGAACAGATACCTGTACAATAAGGGACTGGCTCCCACCAAGGAGCCCTTCCAAAAGCTGGTGCATCAGGGCATGATCCTGGGTGCAAACGGCATCAAGATGGGCAAGCGTTTCCCCGAGTACGTAGTCAATCCCAGTGACGTAGTCAGAGATTACGGTGCGGATACGCTCAGACTCTACGAGATGTTCATGGGCCCGCTGGAGGTTTCCAAGCCTTGGAGTGATGCAGGCGTGGACGGTGCAAGAAGATTCCTCAACCGCGTATGGGCGTTCTTTACCGAACAGGAGAACGTGGTGGATGAGGCAGTGTCTGCGCTTGAAAAGATCTACCACAAGAGCGTCAAGAAGGTCACTGAGGACTTTGAGAAGCTGGCGTTCAACACCGCGATCTCGCAAATGATGATCTTTGTCAACGCTGTATATAAGGAAGGCAAGTGCTCTCGCGAATACGCGGAAGGTCTGATCAAAATGCTGTCCTGCATCTGCCCGCACATCGGTGAGGAGATCTGGCAGATCATGGGTCACGACAACACCATTGCATACGAGCCTTGGCCCGTCTTTGACGAGAGCAAGACGGTTGACGATACGGTTGAGGTTGCAGTGCAGATTAACGGCAAGGTTCGTGCCACTGTCATGCTGCCCGTAGGCTGCTCCAAGGAGGACGCCATTGCCGCTGCAAAGGCTGATCCCAAGATCGCAGAGCAGATCGAGGGCAAGACCATCGTCAAGGAAATTTCGGTTCCCGGCAAGATCGTCAACATCGTGGTCAGATAATTTCAAAAAACTTTTGCATAAACACTTGACATTGGCAAACGTTTGGTGTATAATACCAAAGGATATAACGGAAGTTATGTTTAATTCACTCTTGGCAGACGCGAGGGGAGGGAAATAGATAATGGCAGAAGTAAGACTCAAGGAAGGCGAAACCCTGGATAGCGCTCTGAGACGTTTTAAGCGTCAGATGGCTCGCTCCAACGTTCTTGCCGAGCTCCGTAAGAGAGAATGCTACGAGAAGCCCAGCGTAAAGCGCAAGAAGAAATCTGAAGCAGCGCGCAAGAGAAAGTATAAGTAATTATAACAATCAAGAGGTTAAGTCGATGACTTGACCTCTTATTGTTTTTTGTCTGCGCGTGATATCATGAGAATCAGGCGAATAGCAAATAAAAAAGGACTGCTCAATCGGGATGCAAAATTAGCGGTAAGACAGCAGGAATTTGTTCGTTTTTGAGCAAATTCCTGCTGTTTTTTTGTAGAAGTAAGACGCGAAAGAGCGTCCGCATGGTGACCTCATCCGTCGCCTGCGGCGCCACCTTCCCCAGCGGGGAAGGCTTCTTTAGCGCATCCGTTTTGCTCAATTATCCGCTGAGGGGTTAACTTTATGAGCCTTCCCCGCTGGGGAAGGTGGCGCGTAGCGCCGGATGAGGTCACCATACGGATGCTCTTTCACGTCTTATACAACAGAAAGCAGAAGCCTTGGCATGACTTCTGCTCTTGTTCATTGGTTCTGTTTTACCGCTAATTTATCAGCCCCGTGAAGCGGCCCTCTTTTTTGTCTGAAGTTGCAAGCGATTACTGTTCGCTGCCCTGCGTCAGAGCCGCTTGTCTGTACGTGCCCTCGGTTTTTTGGCATTCCTCGGCCCACAGCTGTGCCTGACGGTCATAAACGCTTTGCGGAATTTCAGGCGTGCCTTTGGAGAAATTGGGCAACAACTGGTCTCCCGCAGCCTTGGGATCGGTGCAAGCCGTGTCACTGCGCCATGCTTCGCGAATGGATTTGTCGCGCAGGTTTGGGATCTCCACGCTCACACCGCCCGCAAGAACGGAACGGTAAGCGAAAAGGCCGGGCAGGAACATGTCCAGCGCCTCGTAAACGTCAATGGTGTCGGCACTCTCGTCCCCATTGATTTTATTGATAAAGTGGTACATGGAATAAAAGTCCGAGCCACCGTGGCCAAAGCCCGCCACGCGATCCTCCATGCCGTGGGAGGGGAAGTAATCCTTGAAGATCTCGCGGTCGTATGCACCGTCCTCCTCGTCCACGTTGACGTAAATGCGTCCGATGTGACCGTTGCGCGCATCCTCGCGGCCGCATTCCATTCTGCCCTTGGAGCCGTACATGGTGTACCAGATTGAATTTTTGTAGAGGTCACCGTGGATTGACTTGACAATGCCGCCGTTTTCCAGCGTGACCATCTCAATGCCAAACTGACCGCTCTTGCAGCCTGTACGCAGTCTGCGCTCGTTCTTGGTACCCTCAAAGCCAACGACAGATACGGGGCGCAGGCCGGTTGCGTGGATGATGGGGCCAAGTGAATGCGTGCAATAAAAGGTTGCGTAGCCGCAGTTGCGCCAGTGATCCGCCTCACCGTAAGCGATGCTTGGCCAAATGGATTCGCAGTTGTGAATGTATTCGCCCTCACCGTATTCAAATTCACCGATCTCGCCTGCCTCGTAAAGCTTTTTCATTTCGTAAGGGGCAGGCATGTAGCAGTAGTTTTCTCCGTAAGCATAAATCAAGCCGCTCTCTTCCACAGCCTCGACCAGCTCGACAGCCTCTTTCATGTTCTGCACCGGCAATACCTCCGAGAACACGTGCAAGCCGCGCCTCAGGCAGCGAATGGCAAAAGGGGCATGCTCGTTGGCATAGTTAGCAAGCACAACGGCATCCATGTCGTGGTTGATAAAGTCGTCGAAATGATCGTAAAACGTGACGTTCAACCCTTGGGTGTACTGACGCTGTGCGTCCAGCGCCTCGGGGCTTTTGTCGCAAATGGCAACCACCTCTGCGTGGTCCGCACGCTTGCAATAATTGATCATGCTGGTACCGCGATACGCGCCCAGTACGCCGATCCTGATCTTTTTCATGACTTGATTTCCTTTCCTGTGTAGTGTTGATCCAATCACGATTATTATATCATGGAGACGTGCGGATTGTAAGGGGCATTGTGGCGAAATTTTTTGCCAAAACTTGTTTATAATGCTGAAAATTTCTTTATCTCGTTGACATCATCGTTTCCGTCATGTATAATATAGAGGACGGATCTTGTCCGAATATAAAAGAAGAGGTAAGACATCATGAAAAAAATCCTTTCCATGCTGATACTGGCCGCAATGCTGCTGTCCGTTTTGGCACTGACGGTTTCTGCCGAAGAGTATGACTACATCACGGCAGCAAACTTTTACGAACACGAAGCCACTAAGAGAGATGAAGTTTACGAGGGTGAAGCAGGTATTGCTTCTACCAAGTGGACTGTTCCTTATCTGCGTGTAACTCCCGAGCTTGACGGTAAGATCGGTACCGGTGAGTACGAGAGATTTGATAACTATGAAGACTATCTGTTCTACTCTGTGTGCATGGGTAGATGTAACGTTGATGATTTCCAGGCGTTCATGAACGCTACCAAGGACGGTTTCTTTGATGTGTACTGGGGCTGGGATGGCCAGTACCTGTACATGGCATTCGATATGGACTGCGTTGACGGTTACTTCTGTGACCCCGTAGGCATGTATGGCGGTGCTTCTTACCTGTATGCCTGCACTTCCGTACAGTTTGGTATCGGTCAGGCTGATGCTGAATACAGACAGTTCAGCGAGACCGGCTTCGGTATCAACCCCGACGGCAACACCGGTCTGACTCACGCATGGCTGGGTAACTATTTCCCGGATGCAGAGAAGGACGTTGCCGGTACTTACAACGAAACCGCAAACAGACTGACCATTGAGTTCAGAGTGAACCTTCAGTTGGCTCTTAACATGGATACGACCGTTAAGAACGGTGACCAGGCAAGAATCTGCTGGCTGCTCAACTGCGGCGGCGACGGCGACAACCTCAAGTCCAAGCAGGTATCCTTCTGCCACGGTATTGGCGGTACTCAGTCCGGTAAGGCAAGCCAGCTCTTTGCAACCGTAACCTTTGACGGTCTGCCCGATGATGTTGACATTCCGATTCACGAGCGTGAAGAGATCAGCGAGATCGACCAGGAGTATGACCTGCGTGACATTGCAAACTTCTCAAGAGATGATGCAATCGAGGCTTTCTCCGGACAGGATGCAACCATTGAAAAGATGACCGAGGGTGAAGAAACCTTCATCAGAATCACCGCTACCGGTGACAACGCTTATATCTACAGCTCCAAGTACCCCAGAAGCGTAAGCAGTGATACCAAGTATGCAGTGATCAAGTACCGCTCTTCTTCTGCCAAGGCAGATGATCTGGGTCTGATCTACCGTTCCACCTCGCTTAAGGAATACGACCTGAACGAAGCTGCTTATGAGAAGATTCAGGCAGACGGCAACTGGCACTATATGTACATCGATATGAACGGTGAAACTCACTGGAACGACTGGATCGTATCTTTGGGTATTGTTCCGTTCCTGGGTGTTGAAGGCGCAGCGGGCGAGTACGTTGATATTGCATGGATCAAGTTCTACCACGAAGATCCTTGGGATATCCCCGAATATGAGGAAGACAGAAATGCCACCACTCCCACGACCGAGGAGACTACCACCGAGCCTGTAGCAGAGACCACCGATGCTCCCACCGCTGATTCGACCGAGGCTCCCACCGAGGAAGTTACCACCGAGGCTGAGCAGTCCGGCAACTGCAAGGGTATCGTAGCAGCTCCCGTAGTTGCTCTGGTCGCTATGTTGGGCGTTGCTTTCGTAGCAAAGAAGAAGGACTGATTAAGTAAAGAAAAAGCCCAATCGGGCTGATGAATTAATAAACAGCAGGAGTCTGCATTTAGCGGACTCCTGCTTTCATCATTTTTTTGTAAGTTTCGCAGCCCATCGGGCTGTCTTTTTTGTTTTATTCGTAAATCTCCAATTCAATGATACTGAACCAATTCTCACCGTCACGCCACAATCTGACGTAGTGTGCGTCGATGTCAAGGTCTGTCAGGGTCAGGAAAAGTTCATCCTTTTGCCCGTTGTAAATGGTGGTGTAATTCTCGCCATCGGTTGAAACTTCGATGCGGTAGGGAACCCAGGCGGATTCTAAGATGAGTGTAAGCGTGTCTATGTGAGCCACCTTTTCAAGGTCTACCTGAAGCCATGCCTGTCCGGAGGGGAGCGATCCCCAGCGTGTTTCCATGTTGCCGTCCGCGGCATACTTGGCAAGATAAGCGCCTTCGTGTGCAGTAGCGGTGATCGGTTTATTCATAGCGAGATTGGGCTTTACGACCGCTTCGGGGCGTTCAGCCTTGTCTTGTTCGGTTGCCTCGTGTACACAAAGCTCGTAGATCGAAACGAAATTGCCCTTGGGAATGCTCAGCTTGATATATCGGGCGCGCTGTCCATACAGATTGAGGGAACACGCTCCGGTCATGGCGTCCTGTGTATAAACGCCCATTTGCGTATATGTATTACCGTCCTCTGAGACGGATACGGTAAAGGGAGCGAAAAGTGATTCCCAGAGAATGCTGATCTCTCCGATCTCGTAAACCTTGCCAAGGTCTACACCGAGGACGTGCACAGATTCGGAACAACCAAGTCCGCTCCAACGCGTAGCGGCAATGCCGTCCACAGCGTAATCAGCAATCAGACTGTCGCTTTCGTGTCCGTTGTCAAATGCAGTTTTGCCAAGGGCAAGATTTTCCTTTTGCGGCTTGGGCTGGGGAACGGTGTAGGAATGCTTTTGAATGTAGTCAAATTCACAGTCAGGGGCAGCAATGTTGGTCACGTCGCGCAGTACGGCGGGATCAAGCACAACGTTTTTGGTTTCTTTGATATCGGCAGCGGAGGCAGCCAGCGAGAAAACGTACTCGCCCCCATCTATGACGTATCGGCTGCCCGCGGTGTCATAGCTTTCCAGTGCATCGGTGGTTACGACGATGGATACGTTCTCGCTCTCGCCCGGCTGCAGCGTTGCCGTCTTGGCAAAGCCTGCAAGCTCAAGCGCGGATTGCTCCATCAGCGTTTCGGGCTTGGAAACGTAGAGCTGTACGATCTCGCGTCCTGCGGCCTTGCCCGTGTTTGTCACGGTGCAGGTGGCAATCAATGTGCCGTCCGCTTGCTTTTGCACGTCAAAGTCGGAATAGTCAAAGGTGGTGTAGGAAAGGCCGTAGCCAAAGGGATACGCTACGTCTACGTCAAAGGTGGAGTAATAGCGGTAGCCCACGTAAACGTCCTCGTAATAGCAGGTGTCGGTGTTGGTACCAGGGAAGTACTGAGATGCGGGGGTGGAAAAGTAGGTTGCAGGCCATGTGATGGTGGTCTTTGCAGCAGGATTTACGTTGCCGCAAAGCACCTCTGCCACTGCGGTGCCGATGCGCTCGCCCGCATAACCCGTCCAAAGGATCGCGTCAACGCTTTCCTGCCAGGAAAGCGTTTCGATGGGGGAGCCTGTGTTAAGGAGTACAACAACTCTTTTTCCCTTAGCGTGGAAAGCCGTGCTGACGCGCTCGATCATTTCGGCTTCGGTTTTGTTGAGCAGAAAATCTCCTGCACCCTCGTGTCTGTCCGCGCCCTCGGTCGAGCCGCGCGAGATCACGATCACGGCAGTATCCGCTGCCTCTGCGCACTCGGCAGCATATGCCTCGGTCACCTCAATATCAAGCGCAGGATCCAGCGCGGAATGCTCGGGGGCATTCTTGAAGGGGTTGGATTTGAAGTCATAAACCGAAAAAGCATCGGATTTGTTCAAGCCCTCGGCAATCGAAACGGGCTTTTTGGCAGTCACGGAGCCCGAGCCTGCGCCGCCGTAAACGGTTGCGTAAGCACCGTTGCCGAAAATGGCCAGTGTTTGTTCTCCCGCAAGCGGAAGAGTTCCGTCATTTTGCAGCAGCACCATGGTCTGTGCAGCCACCTCGGCAGCCAGGTTGCCGTGATCAATGTAATCAATGCTTCTGCCATGCTCGGGATCGGTGAAGACGGGGGATTTGACCACAAGCCCCAACACGTTGGCGCAAGCCTTGTCCAGCATGGCAAGATTCAGCGTGCCATCCTCGGCAGCGGCTATGATCAAGGCAGGATCGTCCGCGTTGCCCGGCATGTTGATATCGTTGCCCGCGTTGACCTTTTCCACCACCGTGCCGCCCGAACCCCAGTCGGACATGACCATGCCGTCAAAGCCGCATTCTCCGCGCAGATAAGTAGTCAGCAAGTCGTAGGAAACGGCAACGCGCGTGCCGTTGACCAGATTGTAACAGGACATAATGGTATAAGGGTCGGCATCGCGCACGGTCATACCGAATGCCTTGAGATAGATCTCGCGCAAGGCACGCTCCGTGACGTTGGCACTGACGCTGCTGCGTGCGATCTCCTGGTTGTTTGCGGCAAAGTGCTTGAGAGACACGCCTACGCCCGTGGATTGTATGCCGAGTGTGTACGCGGTGGCGATATATGCGGTCAGGATCGGATCCTCGGAGCAGTATTCAAAATTTCTGCCGCCCAGCACGTTTTTCTGTATATTCATACCGGGAGCAAGGATCACGTCAATCTCCTTAACCAAGCAATCCTTCCCCATAGCCGTGCCGATCTGCGAGGCAAGATCAGCGTCCCAGGAGGAAGAAACGTTTATGACCGAGGGGTACCAGATGGTGGTTTCATAGCGAAGCCCTGCAGGTCCGTCGTTGACTGTGACCGAGGGAATGCCCAAGCGCTCGATGGGATACGTGCTGCCTGATGCACCAAGCAGCAAAGCGTCGCCCGTACCCGTCACCATATGCGCTTTTTCTTCAAGCGTCATGGCAGCGACCACACAATCGATCGTATCGGCACTCAGCTGTACAAGCCCGCCTTTTATGGGCAGTGACAGGGAAGTGGCGGCAAGGTCGTTTGCATCGGTGGCATTGACGGTTATGGTCAAAGCATCTTGCAGCTGCTCTTGGGGACATGCCAGCGCGATCTCCATAGCACCCTGCTTTGCAGCAGCGGTCTGCTCGGCAAGCACACTGCCGTCCTTGGAAAGCGTGCAGGAAATATTGCCGCCCGTGCTGCCGTCTGAAAGCGTGCAGTCCAGCGTCAGCTTGTAGGAGCTGCCCTCCAAGGCAAGGCTGACCGCGCGTACGGACAGCGCACAAACAGGCTCGGACTCCGGTTCGGTTTCGAGTTCGCTTACTGTGCTTGAAGAGACTTCTGTCGAGTCATCCTCGTCGGAAGGCTGCTGCTTGCAACCGACCGTTTGTAAGAAAAACGTACCCAACAAAAGCAGGGAAAGCGCGAATGATAGGATTTTGTGATACTTATGAGCCATAAGAAACCTCCTTATCGAACTGATCTTATTATACAACGTACTGAATAATATTACAAGATGTCAGGGTCAGATTGGGTGATTGCCCGCACCGTGCAGATTTTCACGGTATTGACCGGGTGTCATACCGGTTTCTTTTTTGAATAGCTTGGTGAAATAATGCACGTCCATGATACCGCAATGCAATGCGACGGTTTGAATCTGCAAATTGGTGCTGACCAGCAGATGGCGCGCGTGCTTCATGCGCTTTTCGCGGATATAAGCAGTGACGGTCTGGCCGGTTTCCTTTTTGAAAACGGTGGAAAGATATCCGGGACTGATATTTTGGTTTTTTGCCAAGGAATGCAGTGTCAGATCTGCCGCTAAGTCGGAGTCGATCAGCAAAATCGTGGTCTTTACAACTTTAGAATAGCTTTGCAGGGAATGCTGCTGTACCAAAAGACAATAACTGCGGAACATTTCGATCATCAACGGCTCTGTTTCGCCAAGGGCTGTCTGCTGCTCAATGCGACGCGCAAAATCAGAGGAAACACGGTCGATGTACAATGGGTGAACGCCACCGTCCTCAGCGGCCTTGCGCAAAAGCGTGTTCATGATGATGCAGTAGTTCTTGCTGTTGCGCAACGGATCTGCTACGCGACGCTCAAACTGTTGCTCTGAAACGGCGGAGAAGAGCTGACTTTCTAAGTGCAGCTGCCCCAAAGAAACTGCGCGAATCAGTTCGTTTTCAAAGGCGTAGCGCTGTTCCATAGCTTTCATATGCAATAGGATATCGTCAAAGCGATCCGTGTGAGAGGGCTCGTGAATGGGAGAGGCAGGTGCGGTAGGAGGAGTATCCACGTCCACAATGGCAAAGGAGGGGCTGTTCCAGATGCGCTCGCAAAAGGTATCCAGCATGAAAAACAGCGGGTGCTCGCGCCCCAGTACGGGTACGGAGGAAACGTATTCGGCCAGTCGGGGATACGCTTTTACGGAAATGCCCGTGCGCTCTCCAAGCTCCAACAGCTGCTCCTGAGTAAAGGTACGATGCAGATACGGACCGACGAGTAAAAGAGATTCCTCCGTATTATACGGTAATAGTAAATAGGTGTAGCAAAAGCCATGCGGATCTGTATAGTGATATTGTTCCCGATGATGCGGTGCGGGGAGTGTGGGCACGATTCTGTGCGCGGGATCGCTTGGGATGATGTCCGCTGTGCTTTGTCCAATGGCGTCGGCAAGACGCTGTTCGGGCAGGGTTCTGATGCCGACGTGGCTTTTTCGAAAGGTTTCGGTGAGCAATGACAGCTCACTTTGATGTGGCATATTTTACCTCCACTTTAGTTGGTTGATAAATTTGTCAATCTTACTCTTGATTATAGCACAAATTTTGTACAAAAATCATAGATATTTGTGAACGATATGAAAAAAATACAAAATAACATGAAAAAAATCCTCACGCAATTTTTTGAAAACATTTATACTTAATAATAGCGTAACTGTATTAACATATCCCCTTAAAAAACAATTTACAGAAAGAGGCAAAGGCTATGAAAAAACAACCCAAGCTTGACGCAAAGGGCTATCGCAAATTTGGCTTCAGAGACAAGATTGCGTATGCTGCAGGTGACTTTGGCTGTAACATGAGTTTCTCGCTCAAGGGCACCGTACAAACCTTCTGGCTGGTCTTCATGATGATGGAAACCGGTCTGTTCTCCATCCTTCTCCTGTTGGTACAGGCGTGGGATGCTATCAACGACCCGCTTATCGGCTCTTTGATCGACTCTGACAAGAGAAAGTATAAGATGGGTAAGTACAAGACCTACATCCTGATCGGTGCGCTCGGCCTTCTTGTTGGCGGCGCAGCCGTATTCCTTCCTTTCCCCCAGGCACCCGTTGTGCTTAAGACAGTTCTGTTCATTCTCGGCTACGTAATCTGGGATGCAGCTTACACCATGGCAAACGTTCCTTACGGCACCATGCTCAACATCGTGACCGAGGACGCAGGTCAGAGAGCACAGCTTTCCGTATTCCGTTCCATCGGCGGCGCAGTCGGCGGCATGATCCCCGGTATGATCCTGCCTATGCTGATCTGGCAGAAGGTTACTTATGACGGCACCACCGACTTCCTTAGCAGAATTGAGATTCCCGAAGGCGCAGAAAGCGCATTCGCTCCCGAAAACTTTGCAAAGAACCCCGTTACCGGTGTGGCTTACGAGATCGGTGATCCCGTACTCAGCCCCCTGACCGGTAAACAGCTTGAGATCCTGCTTGGCGATAGAGTATTCATCGCAGCTTTGATCATGGGCGTTTTGGGCTTTGTCGCATTCCTGTTTATGCTGAAAAACATCACCATCCGCGGCAACGAGTATGCAATGCTCAACCAGGAGAGTGGCGAAAAGGTAAACCTGTTCAAGTCCTTTGGCGCGTTTATCAAGAACCGTCCCGCAGTTGGTTGCACCATCGCTGCTATGGGTATGTTCCTTGGCATGCAGTCTGCTTCCACCGCAACCACCATCATGTTCGCAACCCACTTCGGTCAGGCTTCTCTGTCCGGCCTTGTGCAGATGGTAGGTTTCCTCCCCATGTTCATCTTTATGCCCTTTGCTACCCTGCTTGTAAAGAAGTTCGGTAAGAAAGAGGTTGCAAGCATCGGCTCTATCGCAGGTCTGATCGGTGGCGGTATTCTTTGCGTATTCCCGCTGTTCCCCGACAACCTTCAGTTGATCGTTTACATGGCAGGCCTTGTATTCTTCGGCCTTGGCATGGGCTTCTACAACTGCGTATCCTGGGCTATGATGGGTGACGCGATCGATTATTCCGAGTGGAAGACCGGCAAGAGAGAGGAAAGCGTTGTTTACGCGCTGCACTCCTTCTTCAGAAAACTCGCTCAGGGCGTTGGCCCCGCAGCCGTAATCGCAATCATGGGTACTTCCTTGATCGGCTATGAGTCCGCTCTTGGTACCATCGGTCAGTCCGCAGAAACTGCAGGCAGACTTTGCTGGCTGGTTGCAGGTCTGTATATGTTCAGCGCTATCTGCCAGTTTGTCGGCGTTGCTCTCATCTACAACGTAGATAAGAAGACTCTGGCAAAGATGACCACTGAACTCGCAGAGAGAAGAGAAAGCCAGGAATAATCCTGATTGAATAGTTTCTGATGATAGCACCCGACATTCAAATTGTCGGGTGCTGTCTTGGAATATACGCAATTTGGTCATACGCAGGACAAAAATCCGCAGTATGATAGTCATATATTATTTGAAATAGGAGAATGATCGTGAGAAACGTTATCAATCTGAATCAAAACTGGCTGTTCTGCAAGGATACGGCCGATATTTCCGTAAGACAGGGCGAGCAGGTAAATTTGCCTCATTCTTGGAATGCCATCGACGGCCAGGACGGCGGCAACGATTATTTCCGCGGCTCTTGCCTGTACGTCAAGACGCTTTCCAAGTCCGATATGCCCGCAGCAGATTGCTACTATCTTGAAATCCGCGGTGCCAACTCTTCTGCCGACGTTTACGTTGGCAAAGAAAAGCTGGCGCACCACGATGGCGGCTACTCCACCTGGAGAGTCAATCTTACAAACGTGCTGACCGAGAGCACCGAGATTGCAATCGTGGTAGACAACTCCGCAAACGAAACCGTTTATCCTCAGATGGCGGACTTTACCTTCTATGGCGGTATTTACCGTGACGTGAATCTGATCGCAGTCAATAAGGCTCATTTTGATCTGGACTACTTTGGCGGCACAGGCTTTGCCGTCACGCCCGAGGTGGACGGTAAGGATGCCAAGGTCAAGCTGCAGACTTGGGTGACCAATGGCGAAGGCCTGAGCGTCCGCTACACCATCACCGATGCAAGCGGTGCAACAGTGGCACAGGCGTCCGGTGCAGGTGAGCTGACCTTGGAGATCAAGGACGTGATTCTGTGGCACGGCCGCAAGAATCCTTATCTGTATACCGCATGTGCCGAGCTGCTTTCGGCTGACGGGGAAGTGCTTGATAACGTAAGCACGCGCTTTGGTGTGCGCACCTTCAAGATCGATCCCGATAACGGCTTTATCCTCAACGGTGAGGAATATCCCTTGCGCGGTGTTTCCCGTCACCAGGACAGACTGGGAATCGGCAACGCGCTGCTGCCCGAGCATCACAGAGAGGATATGGATCTGATCTGTGAGGTGGGCGCGACCACCATTCGTCTTGCGCACTATCAGCATGATCAGTATTTCTACGATCTGTGCGACGAGCGCGGTCTTGTGATCTGGGCTGAGATCCCTTATATCTCCAGACATATGCCCGGCGGCAGAGAGAACACCATTTCCCAGATGAAGGAGCTGGTCACGCAGAACTATAATCACCCGTCTATTGTGGTATGGGGGCTTTCCAACGAGATCTCGATCGCAGGCTCGGACGACGACCTGCTTGAAAACCACCGCATCCTCAACGATCTGGTGCATGAGATGGACAAGACCAGACTGACCACCATTGCAGCCGTTTCGATGTGCAAGATGGATGACCCGTACATTCAGATCCCCGACGTGGTTTCCTACAACCACTACTTCGGCTGGTACGGCGGTGAGACGCACATGAACGGCCCTTGGTTTGACAAATTCCACAAGACGCATCCCACCATTCCGATCGGTTGCTCCGAGTACGGCTGTGAGGCACTCAACTGGCACACCAGCGATCCCAAGCAGGGCGACTATACCGAGGAATATCAGGCATACTACCACGAGGAGCTGATCAAGCAGCTGTTTACCCGTAAGTACATGTGGGCAACCCACGTCTGGAATATGTTCGATTTTGGCGCTGACGCAAGAGCGGAGGGCGGCGAGAACGGTCAGAACCACAAGGGCCTTGTCACCATGGACAGAAAGTACAAGAAGGACGCCTTCTATGCTTATAAGGCATGGCTGGTATCTCCCGAGGTGGATCCCTTTGTGCATCTGTGCGGCAAGAGATATATTGACCGCGTGGAGGATGTGACCAAGGTCACGGTTTACTCCAACCTGCCCGAGGTTGAGCTGTTTGTCAACGGACAGAGCATCGGCAAAAAGACCGCGGTTGACCACTTCTTCTATTTTGACGTTAAGAACGTGGGCGAGAGCACCATCGTTGCCAAGGCAGGCGATTTTACTGACGAGGGCAAGATCCGCAAGGTAGCCGAGATGAATATGGATTACGTGCTGCGCGAGGTTGGCGCTGTGCTCAACTGGTTTGACGTAGTGGAAAAGCCCGGTCGCTTCTCGCTCAACGATAAGCTTGGCGATATCATGGCTACACCTGCAGGCAAGCTGTGGTTCATGCGCCTTGGGCTGAAGCTCAAGAAAAAGATGGATGCCAATAAGAAGGGCAAGGGCAAGGAAGAGAAGAAGGGCGGCTTTGACGTCGATCTTTCGTCCGGCGGAGGACTGATGGAAATGATGGGCTCCTTCACCGTGCTGCGTCTTTCTTCCATGATGGGCATGGCGAACGTCAGCTTCACCAAGGAAGAGCTGCTCAAGCTGAACAAGCAGCTTAACCGCATCCGCAAGCCCAAAAATCAGAAGTAATTGCAATAAACAAAAACACAGCCCCATGGGGAGATACTCCAAGCGGAGTATCTCCCCAGTTCTATTCGCCTTCGGCGAGTGATATTGCCTTTGGCAGTGATATTCGTCTTACGACGAGTGAGTATTTCGCCAAAGGCGAAATTTCGCTACGCGAGTTTGGGAGGC
>JAFTLD010000052.1 GCA_017452945.1 Clostridia bacterium
AGTTGAGTTTTGTACTCTTCAAAGAATTTTTCGAGATTCGTATTTTCGCACTTACATTTGCTTTGTACTTCTCTCTGTTATTCAATTGTCAAGGACCAATTTCCCGTCGCTCTTCGCGACAGCCTGATTATTATATCACAACGTTTTTCGTTTGTCAATAGGTTTTTCAAAACTTTTTTCGAAAATTTTTGACTTTTTTCTATCAACTTCCTCGCTTTTCGTTGCGCCCCGCCGCTCTCGCGACCTTGAATATTCTACCACTTTCATCTCATTTTGTCAAGTGTGGGTTTTGACAAAGTATATAGGTTTTATCTTTTGTTTTTGTGCAGGTTGCATAACACCCAGGTACAAAAGAGCCCTCGGCAGCGCCGAGGGCTTTACTTATGGATTGTTGGGGGATTGCACCTAGGAAACCGATCCCCTTCTTTTTGAGCAAGGAGCCGCAAAAAGAAGCAAAAACGGCGAGATAATTTCGCGCCTGCGGGCGCGACCAAGGGCGCTGCCCTTGGAGCCTGCAAGCCTTTGAAAAGGCTTGAGCGAAACTTTCATCCTGAGATTCTATGACAAGTTTACTTGAGCGAAACTTTCATCCATTTCTATTTAATCCTATTTGAGTTCGACGACCGTGACGCCGCTATCTCCTTCACCGTACTGTCCGCGGCGGAAGGATGCGACTCTCTTATCGGTGCGCAAGAAATTCTGCATTGCCTGACGCAAGGCACCCGTTCCCTTTCCGTGGATCAATCTGACGGTACGGAATCCGTACAAAATCGCGCTGTCCAGATATTTATCAACGGCAAACCAAGCTTCCTCACCGTTCATGCCGCGCAGATCGATCTCGTCCTTGAAATCGTGATTTTTCTGCACGCTGTAGGTTGACACCTTATTTTTCTTGCCGTCCTTGATCAGCGCCGCCTCGTCCTCGACCAATTTCAGATCCTTGATATTAACGCGCGTAGTCAATATCCCCGCTTTAACCTGAGCATTACCGCTCTTGTCGGGTGCTTCGACCAACACGCCCTTTGTACCCAGCGAACGGATGATGACCTCGTCACCCTTGCGCAAGGCTCTTGGCAGCACGTAATTCTTCTCATCCTCGTCCGGCTTTTGCACAGGATCGAATTTATCTCCGTTTTGTTTCAGATGGTCACGCACGGCACGCTTTGCCGCATCCATCTCCTCGCCCATTTTGGCGCTGTCCTTGGATTTTCTGATCTTCTCCATTTGCTCCAGGATGAAATCATACGAAGCCTTGGCACTTTGCACCATGGAATTCGCCTTGACTCTGGCAGCCTCCAGCTCCTTTTCGGCCTTTTTGACCTGCTCGGCAATCTTTTGCTCGGACTGGCGCTTAAACTGCTCGTATTCGGCACGCAGCTTGGCAGCCTCCTCGCGATGCCGCTCCATTTCCATACGGCTTTGCTCCAGCTGACCGATCACATCCTCAAAATGGCGGTTATCCGCGCTGATCAGCTCCTGTGCTCTGCCGATGATCTCGGTAGAAAGCCCCAGCTTTTCGGAAATGGCGAATGCATTGGATTTACCCGGTGTGCCGATGATCAGCTTATAGGTGGGGCGCAGGGTTTCCACGTCAAATTCGCAGGATGCATTTCGCACGCCCGGTGTATTGAGTGCAAAAGCCTTGAGCTCTGCATAGTGCGTGGTTGCAGCACACAATGCCCCTGCTGCACGCACCGATTCAATGACCGACACGGCAAGCGCTGCACCCTCGACGGGGTCGGTGCCTACGCCAAGCTCGTCAAACAGCACGAGCGTATCCTTACCTACCCGCTTCATGATCTCGACAATATTGACCATGTGCGAGGAAAAGGTAGAGAGCGATTGTTCAATGCTCTGCTCATCGCCAAGGTCTACCAGTACAGATTTGAGTACCGGAACGACAGATTCCTGATCTGCGGGAATATGCAATCCGGATTGCGCCATGAGTGCAAACAGGCCAAGCGTTTTAAGCGTGACTGTTTTACCGCCCGTGTTGGGACCCGTGATGATCACGGTATCGTATCCGCATTCTCCGCCCAACGCCACGTTGATGGGTACGACGCGGTCGCGATCGATCAGCGGGTGGCGCGCACGGACAAGGCGATAGGTTCCGTCCTCGGAGAGTGCGGGGGCTGCACCGTTCATGGCTTCCGACAGCTCGGCACACGCAAAACAGAACGAAAGAGTTACAATATTATAGTAATTGAGCGTCAAAATTCCCGTAGCGTTGCTGACCGCCTCGGAAAGCTCTGCCAAGATACGCTCGATCTCATGCTGTTCCTTGGATTGCAGCACGCGCAGCTCGTTGTTGGCTTCAACAACTGCCATGGGCTCAATAAACAGTGTCGCGCCCGAGGACGAGGTATCATGCACAAGGCCCTTGACTTCATTTTTATACTCGGTCTTGACAGGAATGACGTAACGTCCGTTACGGCTGGTAACGATATTCTCCTGCAGGTATCTTGCATGCGTACCGCCCTGCACGTACTTTTGCAGCGTATCCTTGATGCGGCTGTTGGTCGCACGGATCTTACGGCGGATGTCCGCAAGCGCAGGCGACGCTTCATCCGCGATCAGATCCTCTGCCACGATGGCACGCGTGATGCGCTCCTCAAGGTGACGGTCGGGAGTCAAACGGTCGAAAATCTCATCCAAAACGGTATCAAAGATATGGTTTCCGTGACAATAATCAACCAGCAAACGCGAGGTGCGCAGCACGTTGGCCACGTCCAAAAGCTCGCGCGGAGAAAGCACAGCGCCCTTGTCGGCACGCTCACAAAGCTCACTGACGTCGCGCACGTACCCAAAGGTGGGCGTACCCTTGACGTCCAGCAGCCTTTTTGCATCCGTAGTTCTTCTTTGTCTGCGCAAGATCTCCTCGGGATCATCCGAGGGCATCAGCCTCGCTGCCATATCACGTGCTCCGTCCGTATGGGCGTGCTCTGCCAGCATGGCGCAGACCTTATCAAATTCTAAGGTTTGTAGGGTTTTATTCGAAAATGCCATAATTCATTCCTTCTCGGCGATTGAAATCGGCATTTGCGAGTCTTTTATTCCTCGCACGAACCGCAATCGGAGCAATCGCCCTCCGGTGCGGCAATGCCATCCTGATATTCGGCAACCTTGACCATGATCGCGCATTCCATACGCTTACGGAACAGCTCACAGCCATACTCATAAACGCCCGTGATGGAACCGGTTGCATGATATGCATTTGCGGCGCAGCCGCCCGAGCAATACATTCTTGCCCAACAATCCGCGCAATCGGGTCTTGCATATGCATTGCACAGCTTGAACTCATCACGCAGATCGGTGTTGGTCACGCCCGTCCAAAGGTCGCCCAGCTTATACTCCTCTTCTCCCACGAACTGGTGGCATGGATACAGATCTCCCCAAGGAGTCACAGCCATGTATTCGGTACCCGAGCCGCAGCCGCTGATGCGCTTATAGACGCAGGGGCCGTGCTCTAAGTTGAGCATATAATGATAGAAGGTAAAGGGTCTGCCCTCGCGGCGGCGGTCGATCTGCGCCTTGGCAAGAATCTCGTACTGCTCAAACAGCACGGGCAGATCCTCTTTGGTCAGAGCGTAAGGATCCTCGGGCGCACAAACCACGGGCTCCATGGAAAGCTGATCAAAGCCAAGATCCAGCATATGGAAGATGTCGTTGGTAAAGTCGGGGTTGTTGTGGGTATACGTACCGCGCAGGTAGTAGCCCTTGCCCTCGCGCTTTTCGACAAAGTGCTGGAACTTGGGCACGATGGTTGCATAGCTGCCCTTACCGTTGACCGTTTTGCGCAGTCTGTCGTGTACCTCTTCTCTGCCGTCCAGCGAAAGCACGACGTTGTGGCACTCGCGGTTGGCCCATTCGATGACCTCGTCATCAACAAGCACGCCATTGGTGGTCAACGTAAAGCGAAAGTTCTTGTTATACTCCTTTTCGATGCTGCGGGCGTATGCGACGATATCCTTGACCACGTCAAAGTTCATCAGCGGCTCACCGCCAAAGAAGTCCACCTCTAAGTTGCGGCGCGTGCCGGAGTGCTTGATCAGAAAATCAATCGCAGCCTTACCGACCTCCAAGGACATCACGGCTCTCTCACCGTGATATTTTCCCTGTGCGGCAAAGCAATATTCACAGTTAAGGTTACATGTGTGCGCCACGTGCAGGCAGAGCGCCTTGACCACCGTGTTTCTGTTCTTGAAATCAAACGCTTTATCGCGGTACACATCGGGGGCGAACAGCTTTCCCTGTTCTTTGAGGGCCGTGATATCGTCATAGCACTCGGCAAGCTCGGCTGCCGTAACGTCCTCGCGGTCACCGTACTTTGCAAGCATGGCGTCCAAGACGGTCTGCTTATCGTTTTGCTCGTACATGGCGATCATGTCGTAAGCGACCTCGTCCACGCAATGCACCGATCCGCTGTATATATCCAATACAATATTATATCCGTTGAGTTTGTACTGATGTATCATTTTAAGCTCCTTCCAATAGTAACGGGGCTACGGCAATCTGCCACAGCCCCGTTCATGGACTATGTATCTTAGTCCTTGTTAGACTCGCATTCCTGGTTAGCAACGCCGCAAGAGGTCTTGCAAGCGGACTGGCAGGAGGTCTGGCACTCGCCACAACCACCGTTGTTTACGCTCTTTGCGAGGTCACGGGTCTGGATGGTCTGAATTCTCTTCATGATAATATCTCCTTACATGAAATAGTTTAACAGATGTATTATAGCACTCCGAGCGCTTTTTGTCAATAGGTTTTCTTGAATTCAAAGGATGGATTTGGTGAATAGCTCATAAAACACAGCATTCCTGTTTGCTTGACAAGATCCACAAACTATGCTACAATAGGTACTGTAACAAATAGCAATCAATATTGGTAAACATTAACGCCATTTTTGTATTGGGAGAAAGAAAATGAAAAAAAACCTATGCTTGTTAATCGGTTTCCTTTTGATTTTGGGAACGCTCGTCGCTTGTGCGAATTGTGATCACGTTTGGGTCACTGAAACCACCCCGGCAACCTGCACCGCCGCAGGCTTTGATACCGTTACCTGTCAGCTTTGCGGCATGAGCGAAATCACAAATGAAACCGCACAGATTGCGCATACCTACAGCACCGTCTATTCCTTTGACGACAGCAACCATTGGTTTGGCTGCGCAGGTTGTAATCAAACCAAGGACAGTGAGCCTCACACCTTCGACGACACAGATATCTGCACCGTCTGCAGCATTCCTATGCCCCCCACGCCCGGAATCCTCTATCAAATTTCTGCCGATGGTACTTATGCCGAGGTTGTCGGATACAAGGGCAATGCAACAAAGCTAAAAATCGCAGAGAAACACGAAGGACTTCCCGTAACACATATACTGCCCGAAGCATTTTTCAACAATGATAAAATCACAAGGGTCATCATTCCCGACAGCGTAACGATCATTGATAATGCAGCATTCTGCGAGTGTTCCTTCCTTTCCTCAGTGAATTTTGGCAACAATGTCACTACGATCGGTAATGATGCGTTTTCCGGATGCGCGAGCCTTACCTCAGGCGTGTTCCCCGACAGCGTGACAAGCATTGGGTATAACGCATTCGGTGACTGCAAATCCTTGACCAAAATCGTAATCGGCAACGGTATGACCAGTATTGGCGATTCTGCATTTGTGTGGTGTACCAATCTTACTACGCTCATTATCGGCGACAATGTCGAAACGATTTGTTCCCTGGCATTTGCAAATTGTATGGACCTTACCACGATTGTGATTCCCACCAGTGTGACAACGATTGAACGATCCGCATTCTATGATTGCTCCGACGTGACAGACATATATTATGAAGGTAGCGAGGAAGAGTGGAACAATATTCACATTGACGCCAATAACTTCGAGTGGATCAAGCCTACCATTCACTACAACTACTCGGAACAGCCACAAACCAGTTCTCCGTAACTGCAGCAAGACACATCCTCATCATGATCGAAAATCCCGTGACCATGCTCGGCCACGGGATTGCTTTTATTTATTGATCCGTAATATACTCGGCAACCACCTTTTTGAGCACAAGGCTCAGGCGGTGGGTAAAGGGTTCGCTTTCCTGCGAAAAATCGAATTGTTCGACCTCCCGTTCAAGGGTTGCAACCATGCGGCAGACAAGCTCCATAGACGGCTCGCCCGTGCTGACCCTTTTTGCCATGGCAGCAACCACGGGTAGATAGCTTTCCACCAAGGACTCCTTGGCATCCTTGTTCCCTGCCCGCATTTGCACATAGGCCGCTTTTTCTTGTTGTCTTGTCAGTTTTTTGAGCGCGTTTGCCTGCACTAAAAATTGCTCACTTGATATAAACAGCATATTTCTTCCTTATAATAACGTCATTTCAGCAATGGGCTTTGGTTGCCCCACTCGGCAATTGCCTTGTCAAGCAGGCGTTGATATTCGTCTTCCGAGAGACGGTAGTGTGCCTTGAGCTGCTCCTTGGCAACGGCAGGGCGGCGCACCATGTAATCGCGGATCACGTTGATATAGTACATCCACGAGGGTCTTGCACCGTCGTACGGAGTGGGCGTGCCGTCTGTGCACTTCCAGCGGTCAAGCTGCAGCTGCATGACGGGGGAAACCGTATCCACGATTTCCTCTAAGATGGGGCTCGACGCCTCGGGTGCGTAATACACCTCGGTCACCCAAATATAGCGCATCAAAAACCGCTCGCGGAATTCGGGATTGCCCATCAAGCCGTTGATCAGCATGCCAATACAAGATCCGTCACCAACGGTTCCAAGCAAATTGGTATCCACAAAAGAATTCAGACCCACGCCATGGTCGGTATCCACCACGCAAAAGCGCCATTTGGTGTCCTGCCCCGAAATGCTGTTCGGGTTACTGTTTCGCCATACCTTGACGTTGTTATTGGGCCAGTCGCTGCAGTTGAGATAAATCTGCGCGCAGAAATAGTCGATCAGATTATCGGTATCCACGCGGTCGCAAACGTACTTATAATGCTCCGGATCGGACAGATCGTTCTGCTGCGCATACTTGAACAACGCATTGAATTCGTCCACGTCCTTCTGCTCACCGTGCGTCAGCAGGTATTCAAACTTGACGTACGGAAGAGGATACGGACACTCCAGCACGGCAAGGTCCTCCTCGGGGACACCGTACACGGTTTCAAAATACTTTTCGTCAAACCGCTCACGGGCGTTATAGATACCCCAGAATTCTCCGTTGATGAATACGAAAACAGGCTTATACGCCATGGTTTCGGCATGCAAAAGCGAGTCAAGGCGGGCAATATAAGCGTCGCCAATGTGCGAGCGTGAAATGGTACAGCCGGAGTTGTCACCGCCGCCGTTACGCAGCAAGAGTCTGCGGTAATAAATCGTATCATCCCCCGAAGCCGACGGTGTGGCATATTCTCCGAAAATGTTATAGTTAAAGGCATTGAGGTTTTCAGAGACCTCAGGATTGGCATTTTCGCGGAACAGGATGCGGAAGGATTTTTCGGTCATACCCAGCGAGCCCTTACCGTTGAGCGCGATTTCCACCCAAGAGGAAAATTCGCAGGAATCCTCGGTAAAATACTCCAGATACGCCTGAATACGAGCGTGTCCGTCCGAATAGTTCATGTAAATATTCTTACCGTCCGGATTTGTGCTGATAAAATCCTCGGGCTGCACGGCAAGACAGAAAACGTCCAGCTCGTCCGCACGGATATTTTCTCCGACAAAGTAGGTCTGTGTGGTCACGGGAGTGGTATCCTTGCCGTTGGTTGCATAGGCACGCACTGTCCATGCGCCCATCTGTGAGAGCACGTTAGGCGAATAGGCATTTCCCATAGCCAGCACGGCATTTTGCGTCAGCTCTCCCCAGGCCATCTGCGTGGTATCGGTCATGGGAATGGGCTGCTCATATTTTTCTGCCAGCGTTGTGCGCGGATCGGCTCCGTTGATTGTATAATACACGGTATAGCCCTCGGGGGCTGTCATGGAAAGCGAAAATTCTTCATTATAAAAACCGCTTGCGTGCGAAAACACGACCTCTTTTGCAATTGAACAGACCTTGGTATTGACGTCGCCCTCGCTTGTTTGCGGACGGATCTGTCTTAAAAGAGCCAAGGAGGCCTTGGTAAGATCGACCGTATCAAAGGGCGCATAAGGAGAATCCGCATCACGACGGATCAGCTCGTCCTTGGAAGCACCTTCCACGTAGTGGCGTGCAGCGGAGCTGTCCAGCGTATGTGAAGAGAGATAATCGATCACACCGATCTGCCCTGCGATCGGCTCGTTATTTTTGAGCTGTGTGCCCACGGGCGCGATCACAAGGCGCAAATCGTTGCCTACCAGCAGCATGTTGGGACGAATCGCATCTGCATGCTCGGTCTGCAGCACGGGAGTTGCTATTTGTGTTTGCGTTTCCTGTCCGAGTATCAGATAATAGCCACCCGCAGGAATGCTTGCTCCATACGAGAGCGGATACTCACGCCAAACGTAGTCGCCACCGCAAACGTAGACAGCCAAGCCCTGCAAGGGCAGATCAACCTTCCCCGTATTATAAAGGCAAACGTAGCTGCGTGCCACAGGGGCGCTTTTTGAGGTAGAGCCTGCGTACACGGACGAGATGATCAGCTTGGTGTAGTCCGCCTCAGTGCTCAGATCGTCCGCTGTGGGATAATCCTCGGTGGGCACGTAGATCTCGGTGGTCTTCTCCTCGGTTGGGGGTTCTGTCAATTGCTCAGTCGTATCCCCCGGCAGCGTTTGCCCGGAGCATGCGCCAAACAGCAGGCATAATGCCAGCAGAGCGCACAACAGACTGAATGTTTTTTTATTTCGGATCGGCTTCATATCGGTCCTCCAAATCAATTACAGTTGCCAGACAAAGGGGTCAGGGGTACTGCCCGATTCGGGCAGCGGTGTGTTTTGTGCCAGCGCCTCCAGCTCGGGACGCGCCTTTGCAATGGCTTGCCAATAGGGCTCGTCCAAAAAGAACAGCCCGCTCATCAAAAAGAGATTGCGCAGTCCGCAAGAGATCTCAATGCGTAGCTTTTGCACCAAATTCTCGGGCGAGAGCGCGTTTTCGGGGTATACGGTGGATTCGCTGTATGCATTTTGTGCAGAACCGATCACATGCAGATGCGCGCGGATCGAATTTCGGATCGCATCTTTGGAAAGCGGATGAGTAAAACTGCCATTATCGAAATGCCCTTCCCCTACACGGAATAAAGCATGAGGATAACGCGCCTTGATTCGTGCAATATCCAAACCGTGACGGCAATCCCCGTTGTGCATGATCATGATCCCGGGCGTCATACCGTCCGGCATGGTCTGCTCCAAGAAATTGATCACGTGGTCACATTGCACCTCGCTCCACGCACACCAGAGCGCATCGCCCTCTGTGGCATTTGCGAGGATATCCGCACCGCTCATACCGCTGTATTGCGGATATCGTTCATAAAAGGCCTGCATGCAGCGCGGGCAAAAGCAGCCCTGCAGCCAAGGCCCCCAAGGGCCGACGCGCAGATCGTCGTCATAAAAAAGCTTGGTAAAGCCCAGCGCCTGCAGCTGCTCTGCTACGACACGGCTTTGCTGCAGCATGGCCTGTTGGTTGATACAGGCTGCCAGGGCTACGGGCAGTCCCTGTGCGTTTACGCGGTTTTGCCACGAAGGCGGCAAGCCCGGATCGCCACCGTCACCAAGCAGCGCGTTCTAGCCATGTCCTACGGGAACGGTCAGTGCCTGCACCTCAAATCCGTGCTGTTCAAGCAGCGTTTTGGCTTGCAATATCTCATCGGGCTCTGCCAGCCACGTGCCATAGGTATAGCAATCCAGCCATACGGTCTGCACGCCTGCCTGTTTCATCCACGCAATGCGCTGTGCGGCATTGGGGGCTTGCAGAATGGCTTTCGGCTCAAAATCATAGTGAAAATGTAAATTATATTCCATATCATTTATTCCTCAATCACAACGCGCAAGGCGTCGGGCAGCTGAGAGCTCGTGCTATGCAGCTCGGTACCATGTGTCTGCAGCTCGGTAAACGCGTCAAGCATCTGACCGTCGATCATCTCTCCCGGTACGACCAAAGGAATCCCGGGGGGATACGCCCACACGTACTCGGCAGCCACGCAGCCGTCCGCTTGCGCTGTCGGTATGCTGACAGCATCAAGATCAGCCACCTGCCAGGGTGCGTATACCGTATGCAGCTGCGGCAACGTACGGGTAGATGCAGATGCACTCGCCTCTATCCGAACGTCGATCTCGCAAAGCGCGCGGGCAAGACGCGCAAAGCCCTCATCCGTATCGGCAAGAGAGGTCATGGCAATCACGTAATCACTCGCAGCCATCTCAATTTCGATGGCATATTCGCTTCGTAAAAGATCGGCCAGCGCGTGTCCCGTGATATTGGTGCTGCGCGTGCTGATGACCAGCTTGCCGGGATCATATGCAAAGACGCAGCCGGACAGGTTGCCGCGGAACAAAAGACGCAGATGCGCAAGCTCCGACACGGCATGCTCAAAAGCGGCAAGTCTGGAAAGCCATGCCTCGGTCAGCGCTGTTCCCTTTTGCTCCATCAGGCGAATGCAACGGGAAGATTCCTCCATCAAAATATAGGAGGGGCTGGAGGTTTCAAATACGGAAAGCTGTGCCGCAAACGCTGCCGGATCGGGACAGTTCTTGCCCACAAGTGCAAGCGCGGTCTGCGTAGGAGCAGGCAGCGTTTTATGCAAAGAGCAGATAACGATATCCGCGCCAAGCGTAACGGGATGTGCGGAAAAATCGCCAAGTCCCAGATGCGCACCGTGTGCAGCATCCACCAAAAGCAAAGCTCCGCGCGCATGCGCGACCTCGGCAATGCCCGCAACGTCGCTGATCACACCCTCATAGGTGGGGCTTGTCAGAATCACCAGCCTTGCATCGGGCGCATCGGCAAGTGCGCGATCCACCTCCGCAGGCGTAATGCTTGCGCAAATGCCGCTTTCGGAATGGGTTTTGGGGTAAATATACGTAGGCCTCAAGCGGCAAAGCTCGATGCCGTTATAGACGGATTTGTGACAGTTCCGCGCTACCACGACAGAGCGATCATGCCCTGCATACGCGCGGATGGCGGCTAAGATGCCGCAGGTTGAGCCGTTTACCAGAATATGTGCGCGTCCCGCTCTCCAAAGGCGCGCGGCACGGTTGCATTCCTCTAAGATCACACCGTTCATGTCGTGCAGATTATCGCTCCCGACAATTTCCGTAATGTCGCGGTCGTAAGGAAACGAGCTATCAAACAAAGCGGCATTACGCTTGTGTCCCGGCATATGGAAGGGATATTTGTCAAGCCCGTCCAGCATGGCGGATATCTTATTTTTGTCCATGGATGCCTCCCTTCGGCTTGACCGATTCGTAAAACTCCAGCGAATCAAAGCCGCGCCCCAGGTGATTGAGCAGATAGGTCTGTGCGGTGTGAGAGAATTCGGTCACATCCTCGGCATCGGCTAACTCAAAGGAAAATATTCTTTCGGGTGCAGCGTGCAGCACGTAGCGCATGGCTGCCGTAACTGCGGGCGTCATGGCGCACAGCACGCTCTTTTCACGATCACCATCCGCGTCCGCCCCTACCATGGGACTGCGAACCAGCTTGGATTGCCGTGACAGACACTCGGCACAAAGCAAGCGACCGTTCATGACGTCTAAGTAATTGAGCCGCTCGTCAACACTACCGCAGCGGCAACAGGCATCCAACTCGGGAAAATAACCCGAAATGGCGGCAGCACGCAGCTCAAACACGCCCTTTACCAGCTCTTGCGGCTTTTTTTCACGCCCGATCAGATAGAGCGAATTGAGCAGCATGCGTAAAAGCTCCTCTGCCGGCTCATCATGATCTGAAAGCTCGTTAGCCACGTCGCAAAGATACACGCCAAGGCTCATGCGGACAATATCTGCCGAAAGCTCATAAAAGGCATTGAGCACGCTTCCCTGACGCAGCCAGTAAAAATCGCCCTTGCGATACAGCTCAAAGTTTCCGTAAGTAAACAGCTGAGAGCACGCCATGGCGGGGTTCTTGAGCGATTTGCCGCCCTTGACCATGACCGATATTCTGCCATGTTCGGCAGTCAGGATCTGCAAGACCTTGTCGTGGTCGCCCGTGTTGACAACGCGCGTGACAAGTCCGTCTGTGCTCATTTGCATGGTTGTGCTCTCCTTTCAAGCATATTTCACACTCGCAGGGGCGACCACAGGTCGCCTCTACGGAAAGATTTTTTCATTATTCCGGCTTATATCCGAAATTGGAAACCGCGGCGGCACTCTCACGCCAGTTTTCCTTAACCTTAACCCACAAATTCAGATAAACCTTGGTGCCGAGCAGCGCTTCAAGGTCTTGTCTTGCGTAGGTGCTGACTCTCTTTAATTCCTCACCGTTCTTGCCGATGATAATGCCCTTGTGCGAAGCCTTTTCACAATAAATGGTAGCATAAATGCTGACCAGGGTGCGCGCATCCTCAAATTTATCAATGACTACGGCAATGCCGTGCGGTACTTCTTTATTGAGCGTACGCAAGAGCTTTTCGCGGATCAGCTCGGCTGCAACCTGTCTCTCGGGCTGATCGGTGGCAATGTCTTCGGGGAAATACCACGGGGATTCGGACAAAAAGGGCTTACATTCGTCCAAAACTTCCTTAACACCCTTGCCGTTCTTGGCACAGATCGGTACGACAGCCGAGAAAGCATGCTTGTCCGCATAGGCTGCGATGGTCTTTGCAATGATCTCACGGTTATACATATCGATCTTGTTGAGCGCCAGCACGCAAGGCACGCCGCTTCTCTTGAGATATGCAATGATATCCTCCTCCACGCGCGTGATCTCCTTGCCCGTATCCACCACCATGATCACGGCATCTGCCTCGTACATGGTGTTGTTGGCCTCCTTGACCATATAGTCGCCCAGCTGATTCTGCGGGCGGTGAATACCGGGGGTATCAATAAAGACGTACTGATCCTGTCCCACGGTATGAATACCCGTAATGCGGTTTCTGGTGGTTTGGGGCTTGGAGGACACGATGGCCACCTTTTCCCCAAGAATTGCGTTAAGCAGCGTGGACTTGCCTACGTTGGGTCTGCCCACGATTGCGATAAATCCTGTTTTTCTCATTTGACTTTTCCTTTTTCTTATTCTTCAATGCTTTGGTGCGCTTCTACAAACGCCTCGATATCGTCCTTGTAAAGGTCTGCGCTGTCCCCTGTTTTCAGACAGTACACCTTGATATACTGCGGATTTTGCGATTTACTCGGGCCGCCTACGACCACGGAAAAAGCTGCATCCCTGACCTCAAGCCGCCAGGTGACAAAGCCGTCTGCTTCCGACACGGTTTCTTCGTAGCCGAACGGGCGAAAATCACGCCAATGCGCATCGGTTCCCTTGTCCGCAATGCTGAGCAGCGCACCCATAGGAATATAGCTCTCCTCCAGCGCATCCTGCTCGGCCTGCTTGACCCATTCCGTAATGCGCCAAACGCTCCAAGGTCCCAAAAAGGTCAGAAACACGGCAAGGCAGACAAGAAACGTGATCAGCTTGACGTTGCGCGTCATGAAATTTTCGGTTTTGCCTGCGGTTTGCTCCTCGGGTGGCAGCTCTTCTCTTTTGGGCTTGGGCTGTTTTTTATAAGGATTCTGTTTTTTGTAGGGATTCTCTCTTTTTTCGGGCTCGCGTCCGTCCATCATTCGTTATGTACCTCCAGGCCCAGCAGCTTCATGATCTCGGATTGTCTCTGTCGCATATCGGCATCCTCGTCCTCGCTGCGCTCGTGGTCATACCCCAACAGATGCAGCATGGAATGCACGCAAAGGAATGCAACCTCGCGCTCGTACGAATGTCCGTATTCCTCTGCCTGCGCCTGCGCCTTTTCCAAGGAAATGACGATATCGCCAAGGTTGTTGCGGATCTCGTCCAAGATCGGCTCGTCCGCTTCGCCCTCGTAGTCAAACAACGGGAAGGACAGCACGTCTGTCTCGCGGTCGATCTGTCTGAACTTTTTGTTAAGCTCACGAATGCCTGCATTATCGGTAAAGGTCAGCGAGACCTCGCAGCCGTTGCAGAACTGCTCATAATCCAGCGTGGCCTCAATGGCACGGCGCAAAAGGATCTTGAGCTTATAAGTGATGGGAAGTGCCTCTTGCTCGTTTTCAAAATAGATTTTCAAAAGCATTTTGCGTCTCATTTTTGTGTGTCCTCTCTTTTCCCGTAATGATATTTTTTGTCCTTTGCGCGGTGCTCGGCCTTTTCGCGGTCAAATTTTTCGTATGCAAGAATGATCTTTTGCACAAGTCTGTGGCGCACCACGTCCTTTTCGGTAAAGCGATGCAGCGCGATGTCCTCAATGCCGTCCAAAATTTTGACCACCTCGGCAAGTCCCGATTTCTGTCCCGAGGGCAGGTCTGTCTGCGTCAGGTCTCCCGTGACCACCATCTTGGAGCGGAAACCCAGACGCGTCAAAAACATTTTCATCTGCTCGGGTGTTGCGTTCTGCGCCTCGTCCAGAATGATGAACGAATCATCCAGCGTGCGTCCGCGCATGTAAGCCAAGGGGGCAACCTCAATAATTCCCTTCTCTACCTGACGCGCATAGTTTTCAGGCCCCAGCATTTCAAAGAGGGCATCGTAAAGCGGGCGCAGATAAGGATCGATCTTGCTTTGCAGATCTCCCGGCAAAAAGCCCAGCTTTTCGCCTGCCTCAATGGCAGGGCGCGTCAGAATGATGCGCGAGACCTGTCGGTCACGCAGCGCCTTGACTGCCATGGCAACCGCCAAAAAGGTCTTACCCGTGCCTGCAGGGCCGACACCCAGTATGATGGTGTTCTTGCGAATGGCATCCACGTACTGCTTCTGTCCCACCGTTTTTGCCTTGATGGGCTTGCCCTTGGTTGTGACGCAAATGCAATCGTCCCCAAGCTCAGCAAGCTCTCTGCTCTTGCCGCTGTCCACCATATCGATGACGTAGCGCACACTCTGCTCGGAGAGCTGGCTGTACTTGACCATATTTGCCAGGTATTCGATCACGGCAGCGCCCTTGTTGATCTGCTCGCGATCCTCACCCGTCACAATAATGCTGTCACCGCCGTCGTCTGTTGCACGGTTGCGCACCTGTACGCCAAACGTTTGCTCCACCGCTCTTGCATTGACGTCATAGCTGCCGAAAATGGCAGCAGTATCCTCGGAAGAGGCTACCTTGATAATTCTCTGTTCCATAAAAAATCCTTTATTGTTTGTCTTTGAGATCCAGTTCAAATTCCTGCACCGTGGCAATATCCGCAATACACACCACACCGGCATACAAGGTCACGCCATCCTCACCAATCTTGGTGCGAATACGCTTTTCCAAAAGCTCACCGTCCGAAAGCGCACCGGCGATCTGTACGGAAAGCTCCCTGTAGGCAAGCGCGAGTGCCTCCTCGGTATCTCGCACCTCTGCTTGCATCTCGTACGGCAAGTACCGCTCCGTATGCATATACAGCGGCAGCTCCACGTCAGGTATCGGGCTATAGTTCTCCACTATATCTATTTTATCACAAACCATACCCCAATTTCCAGTACTTTGGAAAACTTTTATGGGAAAAGAGAAAAAAATTAACGATTTTTTCTCTAAAATTTCACCCGTGTACACTTTTTTCTCGTATTCATAGGGGACGAACACCTCAAACTCATGCACCGTACGCGCAAACACCTTGCCGGACGCCCTTGTAAAGCGGAATCCGTGGACTTGGCTGTCGTACACACCCGCAATCAGAATCTCCCCTGCTTTGACCTGTTTTCCCGCTGCCACCAGCACGTTTCCGCGATACATCTCCACTCTGACTACCTCTCCGCTGCACTTTGCCACCACGTGTGCCGGGCGCAGCACCGAAACAGGATCGGGCAGCTTTTGCTCGATCAGTTCAACGTTTGCCACGTTGCCCTTGATATTGACCGACAGCCACGCGATCTGATCCGAAGCGATCATGACGCGGTTTTCCAACTGATCCGTGTCTACCGAGGGGATAAACGTACCGATCGTAAAGCCCTGCTCTGCAAGCAGCTGTTTGACAGCCGAAGCGGTCAGCGTACTGTTTCCGCTGACGCGGATATCAAACACAAAGCATTCCGAAGCAATCAGGATTCCTATTGCGCACACAGCGCCCAGCAAAATTCCGGGGCGTACCGCCAGCCTTTTGATAAGCTGCGGTATACCGCCTCGCTTTTCGACCGTGTACGGCACACCGGCATGCTCCATCAAGCTACACAGTTTTCGTGCTTGCACGCCCCTTTGGCAAAGGCGCAAATATGCAGCATCGCTGCCGCCATCCAGATACACAAGGCCATGATGCATGCAAAGATTGAGCACCTGCTCAGCATACGCTCGCTCGATGCGCAAAACAGCGTACCCGAGCAGGAAGTACGCAAGATTCATGACTTTTCCCCCTTTTCAAAGCTGACCGAATGGATGCATCCGCCCACACCCAAGGCGCCCGACATAAACGAGGTACACCACATGCGCTCACCGCACACGCGCAGATGCATCTTTCCAAGGTCAAGCAGCATTTCCTGCTCGCTGTATTTAAGTATCTTGCGACATCCCTGCAGCAAAAGGCGGTTTTGCCCCCGGATCTCAATGCGGATGCCGCTTATGATATCGGGCGAAATATCAAATTTTTTCTCCAGCCATTCGGCCGCACTGATATGTTCCTTGTTTTTTGGTCTGTGCATATTTTCCTCCGCGCTTGCTATATTGTAACAGATACGCTTCATTATATGAATCCGACGGAGGGTGTATGAACAAAACCGAACACCGTACGATCCCCACACCCGGACAGTTGGGGTTTTCTTTGTTGGGTGCTGCTTGCATCCTGCTTTTGCTTTTTTATTCCGACAGTGCTGTCAGTGCCGTACAAAATGGCCTTGATCTGTGCGGCAAGACCGTGATCCCTGCGCTGTTCCCTTTTATGGTGGCGTCCGAGCTTTTTGTGGGAAGCGGCGGAGCAGCTGCTCTCGGTCGGCTGCTTGCCCGCCCTATGCACGGGCTTCTTGGCGTACCGGGAGCGGCGGCATGTCCCATTCTGTTGGGGACGCTTTGCGGTTTTCCTACGGGTGCGCGGGCGATGGCATCACTATACGATAAGGGGGCGCTCACCTCGCGGCAATGCACACGTCTGCTGACATTTATCAATAATCCCAGTTCGGCTTATATGATCAGTGCAGTGGGGTTCTCTCTGTTAGGCAGCCGCAGGCTGGGGCTTATGCTGTATGCCATATCGCTGTTATGCGCGCTCATCACTGCTTTGATCACACGGTTTTTGCTCCCTGACAATGACAGTGCTGCGCAACCGATCCCACAGCCCGTTCGCTTGGGTGCAGACACCTTCACCTCTGCTGTGACGGGAGCTGCGCAAAGTATGCTTGCCGTATGCGCCTACGTTTTGTTTTTTTCGGCGGTATTGGGGGCTTTACAAAGCGCGTGCGCAAGGCTTGCGCTCTCGCCTATGATCAGTGCACTGTTGTATGGAATGGTGGAAATGTCAGGTGGGATCGCGCGGGCTGCGCGCATTGAAGACCCCGAAAAGGCCGCCATGCTGTGTGCTGCACTCTCCTGTTGGTCGGGAGTGTCGGTCATGTGCCAGATCATGACGGTTTGCCACGGCAGGAGCTTTCGCTTTTTTCCGTACGTATTGGCAAAGCTTGCACAAGGGCTGCTGGCTGCGGCACTGACGGGATTGGCTGTCCGTTATCTGCTTCCCTTGCTGCCACCCGAGGATACGCATGCCGCGCTCATGCTCCCCGAAAGCACCACCCAATTTCTGACAGGACTTGTGGATGTCACATTTATCATGGCATGCGCTGCCGCAATTCCCAAAATGCAAAAGCCAACGCCCGAACGCACCGTATAAAGCGTCAACAACATCACATAAGAGTCATGGAAAAGTCTGACAGTGATCCATACTTCCGCCATGCACCTCTGCCGCTTCGCTGACATATATTGACATTGAGGTCACTACCTCAACGGAAGGCGGTCACGATATGAATAATTCAGATCTTATCCGACAGCAAAATGCTCCGAGTGCAAAGGGGCACACAGTTGCGGTGATCGGATCGGCCACTTACGCCGCCAAAGCACGCGATGCTCTTGCAGCCTCTGCAATCCGTGCCGACGTGATCAAGCTCAGCGCTTCCCGCGCTCACGGCGGCTGTGTTTACGGTGTCAGATTTTCCACCGCTCAAAAGCCCAATGCCGCATACGTTCTGGAACGCGCAGGCATACAGATACGAGAATATATGGAGAGCGACAAATGAGTACGCCCATCTATTTAGACCATGCGGCTACCTCGTGGCCCAAGCCTGCCGCTGTGCAGCGGGCAGTTTACAACTGTCTTAGCAGCGCGGGGGGCAATCCCGGGCACGGCTCACACGTATTATCCGATGCCGCTGCATGTATCGTATACGATTGCCGATGTGCGCTTGCCAATCTGTTCGGAGCGGACGGCCCTGAGCGCGTAATATTCACATCAGGCGCAACACACGCCATCAATCTTGCGCTGCATGGGGCGCTGCGGCAAGGAGATCACGTACTGTACTCGGACATGGAGCACAATGCCGTATACCGACCGCTCTACACCTTGCAAAAGCGCGGTGTGATCACCATGGACGCATTCCTCTCCCCCGCATCCGATGCGCATATCGGCACAGCACGCATCATCACCGATGCGGCAGCCAAAAAGAAGCCCAACACGCGCATGCTGGTTTGTTCGCACATGTCCAATATCGTATCTTCGGTCATGCCGATTGTGGCACTGGGGGCCTTTTGCAAACGGCACGGGATACTCTTTTGCGTGGATGCGGCGCAATCCGCCGGACATTTGCCTATCAATATGAAGGAAATGCAGATCGATTTGCTTTGTATTCCGGGGCACAAGGGACTTTACGGGCTGCAGGGCTGCGGTGCTTTGATCCTGGGCGAAGGCGTGACGCTGACACCGCTCATGCAAGGAGGCAACGGTGTGCTTTCGCTTTCGGGAGAAATGCCCGATCAGCCGCCCGAAAGATATGAAACAGGTACGTTGCCCACACCGGCTATCGCGGGACTGCTTGCAGGCATTTCCGAGATCAATGCGCGCGGCATTTCCTGTATCGCAAGTCAAGACAGGCACCTCTTTGACCGTGCGCGCGCCATGCTCTGCTGTTTTAACGGTATGCGCATTTACGCACCGCATTGCCGCGGACCTGTGCTGCTGTTTTCTCATGCAAGCATGCCTGCAGACGTTTTGGGGGCTGAACTGGATCAGCGCGGGATCTGCGTCCGTTCCGGTTTCCATTGCTCTGCACTTGGGCACGGTACACTGAACACTCCCGATACCGGGGCTGTGCGCCTGAGCTTCGGCATGGACACTACGCCATCCGATCTTGACGCGCTCTTCGGTGCACTAAAGGATATTTTGCTGTAAAAACAAAAGAGTGGCACCGCAAAAGCGGTGCCGCTCGGATATGGTCTTATTTACTCATGGGAATATGAAACGTTTCCATATGCTCCATGTCCGATGTTTTGATATAGAGATAATCTCCCTTACTTACGTTTGTAAAGGTAATACGCTCCTGGAATTCTGCAGATGTTCCCGCATATTCATATACCCATATGTCCATGGGAACAGCAAAGGTCTGCAGGCTTGCGGGCAGATGAATGGTAAAGCACGTAATATCCTCGATTTCCATTCCCGTAAAGGCATGCGGATTGATCACGGTCACACCCTCGGGGATATACAGGTGAATCCCCTCTCGGACACCGCCTTCGCCAAGCTTAAGCTCGCAATGAGAGAATGCATAACTGCCCAGCGCCTGAATGCCCACATTATCAAGAATGGCACCTTCGTTCATGCACAAAAGGAGCGTACCGGTTGCATGATTCACCAGGCAGCCATCCACCATTTTGATCACAGCATTATTTTCATCCACTGTCACATTTTGCAAATTTTTCAGATCGTACCACATATCACTGCCTATCGCGGTCACGGTTTTGGGGAATGTGATCCCAACGACATGCTCGGTATTTCTGTTACGAAGCAAGCTTAGACAAGCCTCGGCCTGCTCAAGCGTGTCGCACTGTTTTGCCATTTCAAGAAGTTCCGCACGGCTCTGCTCATAATCAGCCTCAGTCCAGCCACCGTAAACAGTCAGATAGCTAAGGATCTTTTGCCGCTCGGCCTCACTTGCGTTTGCATCAAAAACGTACACATCCCCAAACTGTGCAAAGGGAACATCATCCAACATCTCCTGAAGCTGCGCTCCCTCCAGACCTTCAGTTGTGCATTCGAGGAAATATGCCGTGCACTTATTGAAATCAAAAGCTTTCATGTCACTTGCGATCAATTTTTCACGCAGCGCATCAAACGCTGCTGCACTGATGACAGTGGGCAGCAATTCGGTGTCTGCCGTTACTTTTCCATATCCGAGCAGGTGCAGATCCACCTTTGTGACCGTATCGCCTGTGGGAGATTTTTCAGGGATCTCGATCACGAAATCCTGCGTGTTTTCCGGATCGACGGTAACGTATTCGACCGAACAGGTACCGTCACCGTTGGACATGAAATATAGGTGATAGGGCTTGCCGTCTGCAAAGGTATCCTCAATTTTCAGATCCTTGAACATCTGATCCTTGGGGTCCTGATCCAAACCTTCGCTAAAGCCTTCCTTGAAGGCTTCCATCATATCGCAGCCGGCAAAAGCCGCACAAAGCAAAAGTGCTGCGAGAATCAAAGCTGCGCGTGTTACACATTTTTTCATAAATTCATTCCTCCATACAATTTTTGTCAAGCATGTGCCTTCACCGTATAAGTCGCCAAAGCTTGAAAAAAGTGCAAGGTTTTCCAAGAAAAATATTGTAAACTAATTATGAACGAAAAACGCCCTTCTCATGCAAAAAATCTTCCAGTACGTCGGCAGCCAGAGCAACCAGCGCGGGACAGGGACGCTTGGCGTAATACTCGGGAGTTCTCTGCTCCGGGTCACCGCCTTGGGTGACAGTTACGCCCGAAAGCAATTCTCGGCAGACGATCGAACCGCCCGACTGTGCCTTGAAGCGGTCGGCAAGCTCGCTAATATCTGCATACACGCGCTTTTTGGCCTCCATATCACCGGGCTCGCTGTAACCGCAAACAAGATCATACACCATAAACATACCGCTGACCGCACCGCACACCTCACGCATTCTGCCCATACCGCCGCCAAAGCCGCTTGCAAGCTTTGCTGCCGCAGTACGATCCAGCCCCGTGATATCCTCAAACGCCAGAACCACCGCCTGCGCACAGGTGTAGCCTTGTAAAAACAGATCTTTGGCGCGCTCGCCCCGATTACCCATATATGCCTCCGAAATACGTTTTATCGCAATGATTATACCAAATAAGCGACACAGTGTCAAGTATCATACCGGCTTGTCAAAGACTTGCGTGAGAAAAAAATTATTCAAAAAAATCGAAAAATTTTGAAAAAAGGTATTGACAAACCGAAAAGAATCTGTTATACTATCAAAGTCGTCAACAGACGGCACAATGCTGGTATGGCTCAGTCGGTAGAGCACGTCATTGGTAATGACGAGGTCATCAGTTCGATTCTGATTACCAGCTCCAGAAAAAGCACATCTGCTCTGCAGATGTGCTTTTTCAGTTATATTCGCCTGCGGCGAGTGATATTGATCGCAGTGATATTCGGCTTACGCCGAGTGATATTGCCCTTCGGGCAGTTAAAAGCGAATATAATATCACTGAAGCCACAAGGCTTCAATATCACTTTTGCAAAGCAAAAATATCACGCCGACAAAGTCAGCATATCACCCAATATTCGTGCAAACAAACGATAACATGCCTTTTATTTTTTATGCAATCATTTTTTCAAAAAACGCATTGACAAACCTTTTGCTTTGTGCTATACTTTATCCGTATATGTCAAACGCTATGAACGGAAGTAGTAGGCATTCCCCTTTTGTGCAGAGAGCGAACGTTTGGTGAAAGTTCGTCAAAAGCGTGCCGAAGTCGCCCGGGAGCGGCGCAGATGAAACACAGTAGTTTGCGACGGGGGCTTTGCCCACACACCGTTATTGTGCATTGAGTGCATGCCCGTATTGGGCGTGAAATCAGGTGGTACCGCGTACTCCACGTCCTGATATGATCAGCGACGGTGGAGTTTTTTATTTTTTATGCGAAATTATAAGAAGGAGAAAATAGACATGAATTCCTACAACGAATTACCGAAAACGTATTCCCCCGGTGAATTTGAGGACAAGATCTATGCGAATTGGTGCGAAAAGGGTTACTTTACCCCCACCATTGATAAGACCAAGCCCTCTTACACCATCGTTATCCCCCCTCCAAACATCACAGGTCAGCTGCACATGGGTCACGCACTGGACAACACCCTGCAGGATATCCTGATCCGCTATAAGCGTATGGCAGGCTTCTGCACCCTTTGGCTGCCCGGCACCGACCACGCGTCGATTGCTACCGAGGCAAAGATCGTGGAAGCAATGCGCAAGGAAGGCATTACCAAGGAAGACCTTGGCAGAGATGGGTTCCTGGAGCGCGCTTGGGCATGGAAGGAACAGTACGGCGGCAGAATTATTTCTCAGCTTAAGAAAATGGGCTCCTCCTGCGACTGGTCGCGCGAGCGCTTTACCATGGACGAGGGCTGCTCCGAGGCTGTCAAAACCGTCTTTGTCAAGCTGTATGACAAGGGCTTGATCTACAGAGGCAACCGCATCATCAACTGGTGTCCCAAATGCCTGACCTCCATTTCGGACGCCGAGGTGGAATATGAGGATCAGGCAGGCCATTTCTGGCACATCCGCTATCCCTTCAAGGACGGCAGCGGTCACCTTGAGGTGGCTACCACCCGTCCCGAAACGCTGCTTGGCGATACTGCCGTTGCAGTAAACCCGAATGATGAGAGATACAAGGACATGATCGGCAAGATGCTGATCCTCCCTCTCGTTGGCAGAGAAATCCCCGTGATCGCTGACGATTACGTTGAGGCAGACTTCGGTACCGGCTGCGTTAAGATCACCCCTGCGCACGACCCCAACGACTTTGAGGTTGGCGCACGCCACAACCTGCCCGTGATCAACGTCATGACAGACGACGCCAAGATCACCGAGGACTATCCCGCATATGCCGGCATGGATCGCTTTGTTGCCAGAAAGCAGATCGTCAAGGATCTGGAAGAGGGCGGCTATCTGATCAAGGTTGACAATTACGCGCACAACGTTGGCACCTGCTATCGCTGCGGCTCGACCATTGAGCCCCGCGTTTCTTTGCAGTGGTTCGTCAAGATGGAGCCGCTTGCAAAGCCCGCGATCGATGCGGTTCGCAATCAGGACATCCGTTTCGTTCCCGAAAGATTTGAAAAGAACTACTTCCACTGGATGGAAAACATCCGCGACTGGTGTATTTCCCGCCAGCTGTGGTGGGGACACAGAATTCCCGCATTCTACTGCGACGACTGCGGTGAAACCGTGGTAACCAAGGACTCCTCCGCTGTTTGCCCCAAGTGCGGCAAGGCAATGCGTCAGGACCCCGATACGCTTGACACCTGGTTCTCCTCCGCGCTCTGGCCCTTCTCTACCCTTGGATGGCCCAACGAAACCGAGGATCTTGCTTACTTCTATCCCACCAACACGCTGGTTACCGGCTACGACATTATCACCTTCTGGGTTTCCAGAATGATCTTCTCCGCCCTTGCCTACACCGATAAGGCACCCTTTGATACCGTACTGATCCATGGCCTGGTTCGTGACGCACAGGGTCGCAAGATGTCCAAATCCTTGGGCAACGGCATTGATCCCTTGGAGATTATTGAAAAGTACGGTGCAGACGCGCTGAGATTTGCGCTGGCAACCGGTAACTCCCCCGGAAACGACATGCGTTTCTCGGACGAAAAGATCGAGGCTGCCAGAAACTTTGCAAACAAGCTGTGGAACGCTTCGCGCTTCGTTCGCATGAATCTGACCATTGACGAGATCAATCTGCCCGCAGAAAGCGAATTGGCAACCGAGGACAAGTGGATCCTCTCCGAGCTTGCCAAAACGGTTCAGGGCGTTCGCTCCAACCTTGACAAGTACGAGCTGGGCATTGCGCTTTCCATGCTCTACGACTTTATCTGGGACATCTTCTGCGACTGGTATATCGAGCTTGCAAAGACCAGACTTTCCGACAAGGAAAGTGCCGGCAACGCAGTCTGCCAGAACGTCATCGCTTACGTGCTGACAGAAACGCTCAAGCTGCTGCATCCCTTTATGCCCTTTATCACCGAGGAGATCTATCAATCCCTGCCTCACGATTGCGAGAGCATCATGATCGCAGCGTATCCCGATGCTGCGTCCATTCCCTCTTTTGCGAAGGAATCCGAGGATATGGCACGCGTAATCGACGCGATCAGCGCGATTCGCGCTCGCCGCGCTGAAATGAACGTTGCTCCCTCTCGCAAGGCGAAGGTGTATATTGCTACAAAGCACGACGCTTGCTTCAACGCTGCCGCAGGCTTCTTTGGCAGACTTGCATCTGCCTCCGAGGTCATCGTTGCAGACGCGTTTGACGCTGACGTGGTGTCTGGTGACAATGCAGTTCAGATCATCACCGACTCGGCTGCCATTTTCCTGCCCATGGCCGATATCATCGACTTTGAAAAGGAAAAGGCAAGACTTGCCGCTGAGCAGAAGAAGTTGGAGGACGAGATCGCACGCATTGAAAAGAAGCTGTCCAATCAAGGCTTCGTTTCCAAGGCTCCCGCCGCAGTCGTTGAAGGCGAAAAGGCCAAGATGGAAAAATACCGCGAAAACCTCGCAGGTGTTGTTGCAGCACTTGCAAAGCTTGCATAACCCCCCGGGGCTGAGTAAATCTCAGCCCCTTTTTTTAGTAGAAAAAATGTGATTTTTTCACAAACCGCAAACTTTTTTCAAAAAATTGCGTCTATATAGATAGAGGGCGAAAAATATTGCTCTTCCCTCTTGACAAACACAGGAAAATGTTGTATGATTGTATTAGTACAATAGTACAATAAATAGAAACGGAGGGATGAAACCGTGAATCAAATGATGCCGCAAGCCTCGGTATCACAGCAGCTGCTGCACAAATACCGCCTTGACATCATCGGTGGCAAGTACCCGCCGGGCAGTCAATTCCCCACGGTGCGCGCACTGGCCTATGAAGAATCGGTCAACCCAAACACCATGCAAAAGGTGCTGACGCTGCTGGAGCAAGACGGCCTTTTACTCAGCCACGGCACCAAGGGACGGTTTGTGACCGAGGACACAGAGGTGATATCCAACATCAGGCTGCTCTTGCAGACCGAATATCTGACGCGGGCGCGCGAGGCTGCCCTGCAGCTTGGCATTACCAAACAGCAATTCATGCAATTCTTACAGGAAAGCGAGGACAACGACGTATGAGCCAACCGATTTTAGTATGCGATAAGCTCTCCAAGAGCTATAAAAAGGGCGTAACCGTGCTTGACGCGCTGGACTTTACGGTCGAGCCCGGCAAGATCGTGGGATTACTTGGCCCTAACGGGTGCGGCAAATCCACCCTGCTTAAGCTGATCTCGGGACTTTTGACGCCCGACAGCGGCAGCATTACGGTCTGCGGCCAAGAGCGCAACGAAAACAGCAACGCTCTCATTTCATTTCTGCCCGAACGCCCCTATTTTTCCGCGGGCATGACGGTCAACGCCATGATGGACTATTTTGGCGACTTTTACCAAGATTTTGACCGCTCTTTGGCAGAGGTCATGCTGGCAGATCTTGCGATCGATCCCAAGGCACGCATGCGCACCCTTTCCAAGGGGACAAAAGAAAAGGTGCAGTTGATCCTTGTCATGGCGCGTCGCGCAAAGCTGTATCTGCTCGACGAGCCGATCGGCGGTGTTGACCCCGCGGCACGCGATTATATTCTCAAAACCATCATCGGCAACTACAATCCCGAGGCATCCGTCATCATCACCACGCACCTGATTGCAGACGTGGAAAGCGTACTGGATGATTTTGCCTTTGTGGACAAGGGTAAGATCGCCATGTACGGCAATGCCGACGAGGTGCGCGAGGAGCACTCCAAAACCTTAGACGAACTGTTCAGGGAGGTGTTCAAATGTTCAAGAAATGCTTAAAATACGATTTGAAAGCCTTTTCCAAAATCTGGCTGATCGCGGCTGCCGTGGTGCTGGTCGTTTCTATCCTTGGCGGTATCGGCTTTGGCAGTATGTTCACGGCATCCGCCACCATGGACGAAATGGAATCGCAAAATATTCAGCTTTCCGATTGGGAAAGTGCGCTGCTTACCGTACGCATGATGCTTGGCGTGATCAGCTACATGATCATGATCTACTCGCTGGTCATCTTCACCGCAGGCACCTCGATCATGCTTTACGTGCATTACTACAGAAAGTTCTTTACCGATCAAGGCTATCTGACCTTTACCCTTCCCGTCAGCCGCAGCACGCACTTTTGGTCAAAGACCGTTTCGGGACTGATCTACACCGCAGCATCGGGGCTGGTCTGCGTCCTGTCCATCATCATCGTGCTGCTGTGCGTTCTGATTGCCGCTCTGATTGCTCCCGACAGTATGCAGCAGCTTGATCTCTCTGTTCTGACACAGTTTTTGCAGTCCCCTCATTTTGTCTATTTCTTAGCAGCTGCCCTTTTGGGCGTGATCTTGCTCATTGCCGTGGCCTTTGCATCGCTGGTGCTGCAATACCTGATCATCACGCTGGCGGCAACCATGTTCCGAAAGCTCAAGGTGCTCAGCGTGATCGTGGCATACTACGTGATCAACAACATCGTTGCCATTCCCGTCATTTACGTAGGCATGTTTTATGCGATCATCGCGATCGTGGCTCTCGCCTACGGTATGGCAGGACTTATGACAATACCGATCCTTGGTTGGCTTGGCATTTACGCGCTTTTGCTGCTTGCCATACTTGCCGTTGTGACTGTCGGTGTGATCATTGCAAACTTTACCGTTCAACGCTTGGAGCGCAAGCTCAATCTTGCTTAAAGGAGGTTAGATATGAAAAACGCAAAAAAAATGTTTGCTTTGATGCTTTGCATCATTTTGTCACTGTCCATGCTGCTGCCCGTATCTGCCTCTGATGAGGCGGAGGAAAAACCCGAATGGGTGATTTCCGAGGACATGAACACGCTGACCTACGGGGATCGCGTTTACGAGCGCGTCGAGATCTCTTGGGGCGTATGGCTCAGATCGAATTACTACTACCGATACAGGCAAATGCTGGAGATCGAAACCGGTACTCGCACTCAAATACGTCACCCTATTCTGACAGACGAGCAGGGTGAGGAAGAGATCCTTTGGGACATCGTTTTTCTGAATAACGAGTATAACGCCAACTATCAACCCCTGGCAGTTTACGTCAATGCAAAAAGCAAACACATCATAGACGACTTCAATGCAGGCAACTACGCGCAATACGAACTGGGCTGGTATTCCAGAAGTGCGGTGATTGAGGAAAGTGCGGTCAAGGCATGGCTGAACGCAACGCCCGATCTTTCGGTAAAAGCACAGGACTTGACCGACGCGCCCTACCATTACGTTTTCGCCTATGACCAAACGCTGACCATCTGCAAGGTGTTCGGTGTGATATTTGAGGTGAACGGCGGATACTTTTACGTTGACGGTGCGTATTGCCTGGACTTTGAAGGCTACTTAGCGCTGCGCCCGGGCGACCTCCCCGCGCTGCAATTACAGGGGCAGGATGCAGCACTCGTTGCGGATGCAACCGAGCGATTCGTTAGTCACTCCTTGAAATACAAAACAGAGGAAGCCGAGCCTGTGGAGTCTTCCGTGGCCATGGCGGGTTTTCTGCTCATCGCCTCTCCCCTGCTCTTTATCCTGCCCGTACTTCTGCTGGCACTCGGTATCGTCATGAGATGCCTCAAAAAGATCCCCAACCGTAAGCGTTGGAACACGGTTATCATTCTGTCCTCGGTCTGGCTGGGCGGCTCGGTCATCACAAGCCTGCTTCTGCTGATTCCGACGTTCTTCCTATGATGAAAGCAGACGTTTTGGCAAAGGGCTACGTCAGGCCTTACAACGCAGTCAGCCTTTGGACAATTGTTTTGCTCCCTCTCTCTCTCATGACGCTTTTATTCGTTTACATGTTCTTTGCGCTTGGAAAGGTCGAGCCGATCATAGCAATCCTGTGGCTTTCATTCTGCGTGCTGTGCGCTGTATCTTTGCTCATTCTGCTGATTTTTGAAAAAACTGCCATGCGCTATTGCATCGGTACGGATGTTGTATATAGCCGCGACCTTTTGCGCAAGCATTGCACCCTGCGTGACGAGCAGGTCAAACAAATTGAGCTTACCATGTCGGTTGGCGATGTCAATAAGAACAACCTGAACGCCCAAGCACCGCATCTGATCTGTTCAGACGGTTACTATAAGCACGACGATCGCATTTCGCTATCCTATCACCGCAAATCACAGGTCGTGGTGCGCATTACGCGCAAGAACTTCCCTGCCGTCCAAGCCTATCTTGCGCGCTTGGGCGTGCCAATGAATTTCAATGATTACAACAGCATGATGCAAACGCTGCCATATGGGCATCTGCTGCAAAGGCGCAGACAGGACGGCACGTGGCAGCGGCAATAAACTTTTGGAGATTGATATGAAACGGTATTTATGTATTGGATTACTGCTGATTGTGTGCCTTGGCATGGTAGCCTGCGGGCAGATCGAGGACACCAACGGTGAGGACGACTACTCCCTTGCCACTATCACCAAGGAAGAGCTGGTCAAGAGCGCAAGCAACAGCAGTCAGGTTGGCTTTTTACACACGCAGGTCAATGACAAACACACGTATAAGGTCGCAAAATTTTCGGGCGTGGAGATGCTTGAAAGCGTTCGCGCAACCGAAAGCACAAAAAGCATTACCTTTACCGTAGAAAGCACGCGCGAGAGCGGAAATTTGTACATTTACGTGCGCTGTGACGGAGAGATCGTGGGCGAATTTGCCGTTGGCGGGAGCGACTCGCTGATATTGGAGCAGCCCGCACCCGGCAAATACGAGCTTTGCATTGCGGGCGAGAGCGCAAGCTTTGAAATGACTGCGACCATTCAAAAGAAAGAGTAAAATAGCGAAAAGATAACGCAAAAAGCGCAGTTCATTGGGGCTGAAAAATTAGCGAAAAATTAACACGGAGATTGCATCAAAATCAATCTCCGTGTTCGTTTTTCTCACCTGAAAAGATCTCAACCGTAGGGGCTGACGTCATGCCGCAAGCGGTGATCACGCGGGTGGATCATCGGGGACGTCGCCCCCTACAGCTGTTCTTATGCGTATCTCGGTTTAATATTTTGACAGAAACGGGGATGATTCCTCTCCGTTTTACCGCTGATTTTGCAGCCGGATTGAACCGCGCTTGTGTTTTCGCCTTACAAGCTCCGCTCGTACAGGTAGTCCTTGACGCCCTTGTGAAACCAAAGCATATACACGCAAACGATTTCAAGAATGATGCCAATAATCAACAGACCTGTGATCAAAATGCCAAGATTTTGAGGCATGAACTGTTTGACAACGGTAATTGAGCCGTCCATGTTCGTCACATGCTCAAAGCCCAGAGAAGCTCCGGGAAGGAAATCCTTGATCATATACATCCCCATAAACGCGCTGAGAGTATGACGCACAATGGCAATCACACGCGCCCACACTGCACCGCGGAACAGGAATACGGTCAGCACAACAAACATGGCAACGGCAATCAAAGCCGGCAATACCATAGCACTCGAAGCATAGCTCAAAGCCCCGTTGAGCAGAGTGATAAGCCCCATGACGATGCTGTAAATGATAAGAAAGGATTTTCCGAGATGCTCTCGCTTTTCTTCCCTATCGCTAATATGCTGCATTGGTTCGGAAAACTCGGGAGTTGTATAGCTCGAACCTCTCTCACAAAACTCGGCAAAGGTTTCTCCCTTGTAGGGCGCTGCACCGTGCGAGGTGATCTTTGTCCCCAGCAGTTCTGCCAACCGCTCGGCAGACAGATTCTCATGAGCAGATAGCTCCTCCAACTTTTCCTTGGCTTTTGTCAGGCGCTGTTCCTGCTCGGTCACGCGTCCGCGCCAGCCTGCCAGCACGTCACCGCACTTCTCGGGGCTTTCCAGCATGAGCGCGATCTCCTCGAGCGAAAATTCGGCACGGCGCAACTCGGATACCACCGCCAACTCGCGCAAATTATGATCAGAGAATATCAAATATTCCCTGCCCCTCTCCCAATATTTTTCGGGATGCACCAGCCCCCGCTCACAATACAGCCGCACAGCCTTCTCGGTCAGTCCCGAGCGTGCGCAGACCTCTTTCATCTTCATGGTCAAAATCCTTTCAATACGTAGTAACTGACTTCCTGTCACCCCTATTGTACACTCTTCCCCAAGGGAAGTTTCAATAGGTTTGTGCTATTATTTACAGAAAATTCATCTTCTGCCGTGTTTTTAGCTGATGCCTTAAGCAAAACATTCCGCCAACGGCCTGTTAACGTGCCGTTGGCGGGTATTCTATATCCGGTGGGAATTTAATTTATTACTATTCTACAGCAAATTCCCCATATCTGCACGTCAGATCGTCCAAAAACAGGATCACACGATAATGTCCGGGCTCCAATGGCTCATACAGCTGTGCTGTATCGATTTCCTTGGTTTGTACTCTTCCTTCACTCGGAATATTCTCAGGCGGCAAATATAACCACGAACTCACCATGATGTTGAAATGATAAAGGGAATCTCCATCAAATGCAACGGGTGTCCACACACCATCGACGTACTTTTCAAGCCCAAGGTCTTTATACATGCCAATTCCTCTTTCATTGGTAAACCGATGCCCCTCCGAGGGAATATATATATCCGCTTGAATAAACGTTGTTGTGTTGGCATAAACCTCTTGAGATACTTCGACGGTAATATCCCCGTACAAATTATATCGCGGTGAATCATCACTAATCATTGTGCCTTTACGTTCTTGTGGCCACAGATAGAAATACTCCGGATACTCACCTTTTATTGAGTAGTAGAGATTATGCTCAGGATATCTACCCTCTACAACTTGATCTTCTTGATTTTTGAATCCACATGAAACAAAGGAACAAAGTATTAGCCAGATAGCCAATAATCGCATTATTGTGTTTTTCAGCATTCCCTTATCCCACCTCACTGATTTTATTGATTAACAGATTATACAAGGTTGTCGTTATGCGAACTCCACTATTCACATTGCCTCCAAAGGACAATACAACAAAAAACGCCAAGGCAAGTGCAATCAAATTCTTTTTCATAAGTGTTATCCTCCTTATCAGAATACTCTAATTAATCGTTACGTGTAAACTTCTTAATTACTTCTGATTGAATACACAATAGCGAAAGAGCAGCGGATATCTTATTTTGATCATATGCAGAAAATTCATCATAAGTAATCCTCCCTCCTAATATTCAATTAAAAAATAATGCTCAGCCGTTCATTGGCATTAGTTTTACGCTATGCTTATTGTAACATTATTGTACGCACTTGTCAATACACCAAACTACAGTCATATTTCCGGTTATGGAAAATTTCCGCCAACGGCCTGTTAACGTGCCGTTGGCGGATCGTTTTTATACTTCGGTCTTAACCATAAATCTGATGCTCTTAGCACCGCTGTCGATCAGCACGTACGCGTCACTCCAGCCTGCTCCGCCCGTGACAAAGTTGCCGGGGCCGCACGCGCCTGCAATGGCGGGCAGCTCGTGCAAAGGACCGAACACGTTCTTTCTCGTGCCGACCACGCAAAGATCAATGCTCTGCCCTGCCTTGACCGCATCGGTCACGTCAGCCTCATAGGGATCCCAGCCCACGACTTGCGTGCGGCCATCCTCGGTGATCACCTTGAAGCAGCCGCCTGTAAACTCGGTACTCAGCATCACACGGTCGCCCTCTTCGAGCGCAAGTCCTGCATACATTTCAGGCAGGATACGGTAGGTCATGCTGCCGGTGTAGAAAGGCAGATCGTAATTTGCATAATTGCCAAGGCCAACCGACTCGGGAGCCGCGATCAGCGTTCTCTTATTGACCTCGGACAGCTTGACGCCAAAATCACCCACCAGATACACGGTTTCAATGTTGGTGGTGCGCATGAAATTGACCTTGATCGTCACGACGTTTCTGCCGATTTGAAGTGCTCCTTCGGGAATATACATCTTCTTGAAGCAATCGTCCACCCAGAAATCGTTGATATCGGTATTGGACAATGCCACACCGTTGATGCTGTAGGCATTCGTTTCAGGACGCTCACCTGCCAGGAACACCTTTCCTTCGGGCAGTTCGTCAATATAGAACTCATATTCCAGCTCAATCTCGCCATATTTTTGGGTGTGGTGAAGCTTAGCAAACCAGGGCTGCAGCATCTCACCGCCGCGACGCTCGATACCAACGGCATCACGCACCTGCTGGTCGATCTTGAGTGACTCATTCGGCTCGCTCCACACTCCGTCTGCCCATCTCCAACGGCACCAGTCAAGCACGCAAACGTTCTGCTCATCCATAACAGGAGCAAAATCAGCCTCTGTGATCTCAATGGCTTGCTTGACGGCATAAACGGACTGTACGGGCAGTTGCTCACGCTGTCCCGTCAGCACAAAGCAGCGCGTACCTGCAGCGTAAAGGTCAAAGCCGATCTCGGCAATGCCATTCTTCCAGTTTACTCTTACGTTATAACGCTCTCCGCTCTCAAGATCCCACTCCTCAACGCTCATGCCCGCGGGTACTGCGAGGCGCAGCGTCAGATCTCCGCGCGCGTTTTGACGGTCGGTATTGAGTACGACGGCTGCTACGCTGCCCTCTCCGTCCACGTCACGGCGCACCTGCACGAATACGGCACGCTCAACATCTCCGTCCGCGTCCCTGACCTCTGCGAAGCATTGCGAGCAAGCGCGAATGGCGGATACGATCTCGCTCTCGTCAAAGCCGATCTGCTTGCACTGTGCGGCAAGCTTTGCGGGTGCGTCGGATGCAACGGCATCCACGTATGCGGGCAGCTCACCCGCAAAGATCACTTCACCGCCCGCTTGCTTGAAGGCCTGCAGAATAGCCAGCGTGGTGGGACGGATGGTCAGCATGTTGCTCACCAGTACGGTACGGTAGGTCGCGCTGCCAATCTTGAGCAGCGCTTTGCCATCAGAGTCGGTAGAGAGCGACCATTTGTCGCGCATGATCTGCTCCTCACCGTAGTCAAAGTCGATCTGATTGTCGGTCAGCATGTGGAACAGCTGCGCATATCTTTGCTCGTAGGGCGCTATGTCGGGAGAGACGTTACTGATCCACTGCGCCCAGCCAAGGTATGCCTGGCACCACAAGGATTCAATGGGATTGAGCACCAGCACGTCACAATCGGGCTTGCCTGCGCTCAAAATGACACCCATACGGGCAAAATGATCTTCTACTGCAGCATAATCCTTGTACCAGGGCGATTGATGCAGAATGGATGCGGGATAATCGCGCTTACTTTCTCCCTCCATGGTGTACCAGGAAAGATGCTGGCAGCGCAGATTGATGCCAAACAGTGCCTGCCAGTCGCCAACAGCCTTGTGCGACTTGAAATTGAACTGCCAGCCTGTGCAGCCATACAGCTCGGAAAGCAGCCATTTCTTGTCCATCTGACGGGCAGCGGACGCGATCTGCTTGACGATCCAATAGCAGCGATTATGCTCGGTCAGACAGTCCACACCCGGATAACCCATATGCTCGTAAAAGCGCATGAGAGAGCCGTTGGGAACGGTTTGATTCATCAAAGAATCCTCATGCAGCACGTGTCCCGTAAACTCAATGCCGTTTGCCTGACACCATTGATTGATGGGCATGGCAAAGCGCTCAATAAACAGATTATTGGCAAGGTCGATATAATTGAGCTTGACGGGCGCGACCTGCTTTCCCTTGTATCTGTAGAACAGCTCAGGCAAGATGGGACGCGCATCATAACCGTAACGCTTTTGGAATTCATCAAAAATATCATCCGTCCACGCAACAGCGCAGGAAATCACGCCATCATTGTCGTGGCGGTTGTCAAAGCAATGTCCGCGGTGCGGCTCGTCGGTAAAAATACCCTTGATCGAGGTTCCTATGCGGTCACCGCAGCGACGCTTGTATTCCTCATGCGTCATGTCGATAAACTTGTAGACTGCCTTGTAGGACATGGTATCAATGTAGGTGGTGCCGTTATAGTTGGAGTTTGGGGTATCCGGCACGATGGCAAAGCGCAGCACCTTCCACTCACCGGGCTGTTCTGCCACGGTGGGTTCAAGCCTGTCGGCAACCGCCTTGACGGCACGGCCAAGGCAATGCTTGCACGCAATCTCGGATTTGTCCAGCTCCTCATATGCCCACACGTTGATCCCGTCGACCTTTGCCGCGTAAAGCGCAACGGTCTGATCGTTCAGCTCTGCTTTTTCGGGGGCTGATTCGAACACGTACAGCGATTTCATGCGATACTGCTCGTCGATCGTCACCTTACCGCCCGCAGAGCCGGAGGGCCAACGGTCCTCGTCATAAAGCCAGGACTCCATCCCCATTTTCTCACCCGCATCGGCAACCGCATTGATCAGATCAAACCATTCGTCACCTAAATATTCCGTGATCAAGCCTGCGCGGGAGTGCATGAAGTAGCCGCCAAGTCCCATCTGTTTCATGACCTCGACTTGTCTTATAAGCTCCTCTTCTCTCAGCTCACCGTTCCAGGACCAGAAGGGCTTTCCGCGCCATTCCACGCCCGGAGCCGAAAACGTACTGTGTAATTCTTTTTTGCTCATGGTACACCTCCGTACTATGTTGTTGGTTTCATTATACCAAAATGCTTTTTGCTTTGCAAGAGCTTCACGAAAATAAAGCAAAAATAACAAATTCCGTCCATCATATTTGGCAAGAATTCGCAGATTTTTTCCTGTAATATTTTGCTTTACACATTGAAACGTCACAAAATCGGCATATACTGTATTGAATCAAGCAGAAAGGAAACTATTATATGCCAAAATATTTCGGAACAGACGGATTTCGCGGCAGATCAGGCGAGGTACTCAACGCTGATCATGCATATCGGATCGGCCGCTTTTTAGGATGCTACTATCGCAAAAATGAAAATAAGCCGCGCGTGGTGATCGGTAAGGATACGCGTCTTTCGAGCTACTCCTTTGAATATGCCGTTGCTGCGGGATTGACAGCCTCCGGTGCGGATGCCTATATGCTGCACGTGATCCCGACACCGGGAGTATCGTTTGCGGTACGGCAAGGAAACTTTGATTGCGGTGTGATGATCTCTGCAAGTCACAACCCCTACACCGACAACGGAATCAAATTGGTCGATGCAAACGGTGAAAAAATGGACGACGGCACGCTTTGCGAGGTTGAAAAATATCTGGACGGGGAGATCGGAGAGCTTCCCTTTGCGACCGATGGGGATATCGGCAGGATCGTGGACTACAGTGCGGGACGAAATCGCTATACCGGATATCTTGTCTCGTTGGCAGCCAACTCCTTCAAGTCGCTGAAGATCGGACTGGATTGCGCCAACGGTGCCTCTTGGATGATCGCGCCCGCGGTTTTCGAAGCCTTGGGAGCAAAGGTCAGCGTGATCGGAGCTATGCCCGACGGCACAAATATCAACAACGGTTACGGCTCCACGCACATTGAGCGTCTTTGCGACCACGTCAAGCGCGCAGGTCTTGATATGGGCTTTTCCTTTGACGGTGACGCAGACCGCTGCCTTGCTGTGGATGAACACGGTGAGGTGGTCAACGGTGACCATATCCTGTATATCCTTGCAAAATCCCTTAAGGAGCAAGGCATGCTGGCGCACAACACCGCTGTTGTCACCGTGATGTCCAATCTGGGACTTTTCCGTGCATTGGATGCAGCAGATATCCGCTATGACGTCACCCCCGTAGGCGACCGATTTCTTTGGGAGAGCATGTCGCAAAACGGTTATCGCATTGGAGCAGAGCAATCCGGCCACGTGATCCTTTCCAAATATGCAACCACGGGCGACGGAATCCTGACCGCTATTATGCTGACCGAAACCGTACTGAACAAAAAGACTTCCCTTTCAAAACTGGCTTCAGACGTAAAAATGCTGCCGCAGGTCACGCAAAATCTACGTGTGGCAAGCAAAGAAAAGGTCATGAAAAACGCTGAAATACTTGGGCTTGTCAAGTCACTTTCAAAGGGAGAGCTGGCAGGCGGACGCATCCTTTTGCGTCAGAGCGGCACAGAGCCTGTCGTGCGCGTGATGGTGGAGGCAGATACCTCACAAGCTTGCAAGCATTATGCAGAATTGGTGATTTCACGTATCAAGGAGCTCGGATTGCATGAATAAATCTATTTCTTGTTTATTTTCCTACAATTTTTTTGATTTTTCGCACACAATTGCCGCACCGCTGTTGCAAAGCACGACATATCCGTGGGAAATACTTCCCAACATTGCGGGCTTTATCCGTGAGCTTGCACCCACACTCTCACCCGAAATATATGAATGCAGAGGCAAAGACGTTTATGTGGCAAGAGATGCCCATATTGCCCCGAGCGCCTATATTCAAGGTCCTTGTATCATCTGTCCCGGCGCCGAGATTCGCCATTGCGCCTTTATTCGAGGGAACGTCATTGTTGGTGCGGGAGCTGTGGTGGGCAACTCGACAGAGCTGAAAAACTGCATTCTCTTTGATGGCGTACAGGTGCCGCACTACAACTACGTGGGTGACTCTATTTTAGGCTACAAGAGCCACCTTGGCGCGGGCGCTGTGACCAGCAACGTCAAAAGTGACAAATCTCACGTTGTCATCAAGGGGCAAGGCTTTGCGCTGAATACTGAGTACAAAAAGGTAGGCGCTATGATCGGTGACGGTGTTGAGGTGGGCTGCGGCGCGGTTCTCTGCCCCGGCACGGTCATCGGGCGCGGCAGCACGATTTATCCCTTGGTGCGCGTGCGCGGGGTCATTCCCGAGAAACACATTGTCAAGGGCGAAGGCGTGATCATCCCGCGAAAATAATTGACAGCCTCATCCTCCTATGCTATAATAATGACAAATTACCGCAAAAGGAGGACGTCGCATGCAAAAGAAAAGACTTGTCATTACCGTCGTATGTATTCTGCTGGCTGTTCTCCTGATCGGCAGCCTGTTCGTAGCAGCGGGCGTTGCATTGGCCAATGCGGACAACATCCAATTTGGTGGTTTGGTTGGTGAGCTGCTGGCGGGCAGGGATGAGATTTTATCGGGCAATGACAGCACAGATTCCGAGCGCGAAAGCCTTGAAGAGCTTGAAACCAATGAGAATTCCATGCAAGAGCCTCCATATGAAGACACGACCAATACCGTCCTCCCACCCGATCCGATCGGATTACCTTCGCTGCGATTTTTCCTCGGAGGATGCGAGTCATGGATCATCTCAGGATATGTATACAGAAAGACACAGGAGTTTTTCGAGTCCGGCAACGCCTTGGAGTGGGATCACCGTGCAGTGATTGACGATTACAACGTGAATACCGTTGATATCTGGGGCTGGGCGGCACTTTTCGAAGAGGTTCCTTTACAGCTCGGATACAAGATCGACGGCGGTCAGTCCGTATATGACGATACAGCAGAGTTTTACGAGCCGGCACAATCCTCCACCACGGCAGCGCTCGGCATGGGAGCGATCTCGGCAATCGGAATGCGCGTCAAGGTTCCCGTTGAACACCTGGTCGGTACGCATACCATAGAGATTGTGGTTCGTCGCCTCGGCGGCGATGAGGGTGTGATCTGCACGTTTGAGATCGAAAAAGCAGAGCCTCCGTACGTCTTTATGGCAGACGCTGCGTATCTTGCCGACATGCTGGAGAACGGACACAGCACGGGCATTGAGAGTTATCAGTATTCACCGGGCCTCTATCCGGAAAAGGGATATGTGAGAATGTGTCCGATCGCTGATTTTCCCTTCCCTACTCTCAACGTTTGCCCGTATATCGGGGAGGTCTACAGTACGGGAGCGCGTTATCTCGTGATCAAATGCCGCAAGTACGGTCCCAAGGATGCTTATGTGAACGTCAGCTCATCCTTGCCCCAATATGAAGACTCTGTAAGATTTTTGTGTGACGGATGGGATTGGCAGTTGATCATCATTGACCTTGCACAAGCAAGTCAGATAGCAATCAACGGCTCATACGATATCTCACACTTGGATTTTATCCTGTTCAGCAGTCCTGCAGACCAAGAACACTCTTGCGAAATTGCTTGGATTGCAACCTTCAGAACCATTGAGGACGCGCAACAGTACGATGCCGATCACCCTTATGCAAAGGGATGAGCGAACAAAAAAGCAAGCCGGATGGGCTGCGGAATTAGCGGTAAAATTAACACGGAGATTGTATCAAAATCAATCTCCGTGTTCGTTTTTCTCACCTAAAAAAACCAACCGTAGGGGCTGACGTCCTCGATTGTCCGAGTGGATACAAAAAACACTCTGTAGGGACAGGCGTCCTCGACTGTCCGCATTGACACAAAGTTACTTGATGTCGGGCGGACAGTC
>JAFTLD010000053.1 GCA_017452945.1 Clostridia bacterium
ATGCCTGGAGCAATGAGCAGATGAAGAATTTTGTGGAGGAGCACAATATTTCCTGCCCTACCTGCGGTAAGCACAATTTCACCGATATCCGCCAGTTCAATCTGATGTTCAAGACCTTCCAGGGCGTCACCGAGGATGCCAAGAACACCGTCTACCTGCGTCCCGAGACCGCTCAGGGCATCTTCGTTAACTTCCAGAACGTGCAGCGCACTACCCGCCGCAAGCTGCCCTTCGGCGTGTGTCAGGTGGGCAAGTCCTTCCGCAACGAGATCACTCCCGGCAACTTCACCTTCCGCACCCGTGAGTTCGAGCAGATGGAGCTGGAGTTCTTCTGCAAGCCCGGCACGGATCTTGAGTGGTTCCAATACTGGAGATCCTATTGCGAGAATTGGCTGATCAACCTCGGTATGAGAAAAGAGAATATGCGTCTGCGTGACCATAGCGCAGAGGAGCTTTGCTTCTATTCCAAGGGTACGACCGATATCGAATTTTTGTTCCCGTTCGGTTGGGGCGAGCTGTGGGGCATTGCGGACAGAACCGACTATGACCTGACTCAGCACCAGAACGTTTCGGGCGAGAGCATGGAGTATTTTGATCCCGAGACCAACGAGAAGTATATTCCTTACGTCATCGAGCCCTCTCTGGGTGCTGACCGTGTCGCACTTGCATTCCTTTGCGACGCGTATGATGAGGAGATCGTGGATCCTGCAAAGAACGACGTGCGCGTGGTTCTGCACCTGCATCCCGCTCTTGCACCCGTCAAGGTTGCCGTTCTGCCTCTTTCCAAGAAGCTTTCCGATAAGGCCGGCGAGGTCTTTGACGAACTGGCTAAGTATTACAACTGCGAATTTGACGAAACAGGCTCGATCGGTAAGCGCTACCGCCGACAGGACGAGATCGGTACGCCTCTTTGCGTTACCTACGACTTCGACTCCGAGAACGACGGCTGCGTAACCGTTCGTGACAGAGATACCATGGAGCAGGTTCGTCTGCCCATCTCCGAGCTCAAGCAGTATATCGATAAGGTGGTTGAGTTCTGATGAATCATTTTCCTCTTGGGGGGACACTGGTTAACACCGGTACGGTGATTTTGGGCTCTTTGATTGGTCTTTTGATTCATTCTATATCCAAAAAAGGAAAGCTCAAAAGTCAAAGATTTGCAGAGATGTCAAATTCAATAATGAATGGTTTGGGTCTTGCGGTCGTCATGGTGGGCATTGGCGGCGCGCTGAATGGCGTGATCAACGATGTGATCAATGATGCGGTTGCCTATCCCTCTTTATTGAGAAAAGGACTAACGGGCGAAAATACCATCATTACAATTCTGTCTATCGTACTTGGCATTCTGGTAGGCGGGCTGATCGATATTGACCATTGGATCAATTTGCTTGGAAAAAAGATCGAAATGCTGTTTAATCGGAATCCGGAACAAAACGCGGTGCACGTTCCCGTAGCACAAGGTTTTGTTTCAGCGTCGCTCTTGTTTTGCGTAGGTTCGATGACTATTGTCGGATCGATCCAAAGCGGACTTTCGGGTGATCACGATCTGCTTTACACAAAATCCATGTTGGATTTTGTTTCCTCGATCATTCTGTCCTCAACTATGGGGATTGGTGTGCTGCTTTCGTCAGTGTTTGTGTTAGTGTTCCAGGGTGGTATTGCACTGGTTGCCAATTTTGTAGGGCAGGGGCTCTCCGAAGCTGTTATTGATACTATGAGCAGCGTGGGGTCGGTGCTGATCGTCGGCCTTGGACTCAACGTCATGGGCGTGACAAAGCTCAAGATCATGAACTATCTTCCTGCTATATTCTTTCCCATAGCGCTTGTGCCGCTGTGGTATTGGGTTACCGGTCTGATCATTGGATAAATCAGAACAGAAACAGTCCCATAGAGCTGTTTCTGTTTATTACAAGGATAAATGACTTGAAGCAAAAACACCGTGCCGATTTGGCACGGTGTTTTTTGCTATCCAAGACAGATGCAAATTGATTGTGTGTATTTCCGGAAGGGAAATTACTTGATGGTAACAGTTGCGCCTGCAGCGGTGAGCTGTTCCTTGATCTTCTCAGCGTCTTCCTTGGAAACGCCTTCCTTCAGAATCTTAGGAGCGCCCTCAACCAGATCCTTTGCGTCCTTCAGGCCCAGACCGGTGATCTCGCGAACAACCTTGATAACGTCGAGCTTCTTAGCGCCGAAGCTGGTCAGTTCAACGTCGAACTCGGTCTTCTCTTCAACTGCTGCTGCAGCGGGAGCTGCTGCGCCGCCAACTGCTACGGGAGCTGCTGCGGATACGCCAAATTCCTCTTCAACTGCCTTAACCAGGTCAGCGAGCTCGAGGATAGTAAGAGTCTTGATTTCTTCAACAATAGCTGTAATCTTTTCGGATGCCATGATAAATTACCTCCTGAATTGTGAGTGTTTTTAATAATTGATGTGTGATGCAGAGAATTAAGCTTCTGCGGGAGCTTCTGCGGGAGCTTCTGCAGCTTCTTCGCTGCCGCCGTTCTGCTTGTCGATAATAGCCTGCAGACCGTAAGCGAAGTTGTACAGAGGGGACTTGATAGAGCCCAGGAACTTTGCGATGAGGATTTCCTTGGAGGGAATCTCTGCGAGTGCGTTTACACCTGCTGCGTCGATAACGCCGCCGTCAACGTAACCTGCGAGAATCTCGAAGGAAGGAATCTTCTCAGCATATTCCTTGAGGATCTTTGCTGCTGCAACGGGATCATTCTTGCTGATAGCGATAGCGGTCATGCCGTTCAGGTGCTCCTTGATCGCACCATAGCCAACCTCGTCGCAAGCACGGCCGGTCAGTGTGTTCTTCATAACAACATACTTAACACCTGCTTCACGAAGAGCCTTACGCATCTTTGTATCGCTGTCAACGGTGATGCCCTGGTAGTTTACCACTACGCCTGCTGCGGAATCCTTGATGTCTGCAGCCAGTTCAGCAACGATCACTTTCTTTTGTTCGAGTATTGCATTGCTAGGCATTTTGTGTTTCACCTCCCAGTGAGAATGAGTAATAAAAAAATCTTCCTTCCGTCAAAGCATAGCTTCGCGCGAAGAAAGACTCACAAAGCGACCGCAGTCGCAGATATACTGTTGATCTCTCCTCGGCAGGGAAGCGTGGCTTTTACGGAAACCTGCTGTCTTTGGATACGTCCTTGTCGGACACCATGACATTATAGCACGCTCCTGCCGAGTTGTCAATAGGTTTTGCAAAAAAAGTTGAAAAATATTTTTTTATTTTGAATGACTTTGCTATTTTATAAGGTTTACCACTCGATCTCCGCCAAAATCAGACCGTTTCCAAGCGGAATGTGGATAACTGAGCCCTCGGGCGCTTCAATCAACGTATCGTAGGCCAGTTCAACAGTCTTGTTCTGATGACCTTCAGGGGTAGTGACTGTGACATCAAAGCCGCTTTCCGGCAGCCCAAGTGCGATCAGCTTGACCTTGCCGCTCTCGCCCACTGTGACGCTCAAGGTCTTACCCTGCGCCTTTTGCTGGTCGGGGGCAAAGAAGGAGATGTACAAGCCGTCGGTGAGTGCAAGCAGATCGGTGCGGGCAATGGCATCGGTATCAAGACTCAGAAGAGGGGATACGTGATCCTCGCTGACGGCTGTGAATTCGGATACCGTGACCCAACTGGTCTGATCCTTTGTGACGCGGACGCGAATATAGCGGGCATTGATATTGACGTCTGCTGCGGTATCTCTGCTGCTGATGGGGCAGATCACCGTCCAGGTCTGTCCGTCTGCCGAGTAGCACAGCTCACCGCTGTTCACGTAATCCGCAGCGTGATCGGGGACACCGGATTTGAAGGTGATATGGGAAACAGAGGTGACAGTGCCAAGATCTATTTCGAAGTAGTCACCCTTCTGCGCACCACGTGAGGACCAGAAGTAGGTGTTGGGATCATTGTCAGCCATAAAGTCGGGGATATACGTGGAGTAAGTGGGCATATTGGTGGATAGGACAGGGGTTCCGGTTTGGGTATCGCTTGCTACGGTGCGGGTAGTGTTGACCTCAAAGGAACGCACCTTGGTCCAGGAGGAATCGTTGGGGTCAGCGGTTCTTACGCGAATATACTGTGCCTTGACTGAAAGGTCTTTCAGGAAAAGCTCATCTCCGCACGCACCTTGATACAGCACCGTCCAGTTCTCTTTGTCGGATGAATATTCCACGATTCCATTGCGTAGGATATCACCGCCCGCGACGCCCGTGGCAATATAGATGTTCTCTACGGTGATGATCTCACCCAGATCTACGCCAAAGAAACCTTTTTTGTTTCCGGCAGCTGTATTCAGATTGCCCGCGGTCCAGAAGAAGGTGGAATCATCACCGTCTGTCATGCGGTCGGCAGTGTAGTCTTCATAATGGTTACAGTTGGTATAGGGCTTAGCGGGGACAAAGCTGATTCCGTCGATCTGCCCGAGCAGAATACTGAAGCGGCTGCCCAAGGTGTTCAGATATGTGGTCAGCACCGAGGCGGAAACCAAGCGGGGATTTTGGCGGATGCTCATTTCCAGCGTCTTGTAGTTGCCAAGCAGCTTCAGAAGCTCGCTTTGGTCTTTGCCCGCGGTATAAGCTTCTTCCATTTCTATATATATAATCCCCATCTCACCGTATACTCGGTATTTTTTCACCCATTCTTTGATTTCACCGACCATCTTTTGATTTTCGGAGGCGCAAATGGCATCTGCATTCCGAACCATTTCCTCGAAGTAAGCCTTCAGTGCGGCTCTCGTTTCTGCGGTGTTATCTTTTTTGAGTGCGTCCAGCAGGGATTTGAGCTCCACGCTATCGGTGTTTTTGTTAATGCCGGAGGCACATGTCACAGAGATAAAGTCTATAAGTTCCTCGTGGGCGTCGGGCATGAGCGCTTTACAAGCAGCTAATAGAGATCTCTCCGGATCGTAAGCCTCGGAATTCCAAAGGTAGTCACCTGTGGTGAAAAGAGGAACCATGGATGCGTAACCTTGATTCATGGGGTTCGCGGTCAGGCCCATAATAGATTTGTACAGGTCAGCTTCCAGATTTACACACGCGCCCATGAACAGGTGATTGGCAAGCGTATCGTTGACGGGGTAATTCCACCAGATCAGCACGTTTCTGTCATAGGTACGTATGATGTGCTGCAGGGATCTGTTGGTGATCGATTCCGGAATGACGCCGGGACCGGTCCACATGAGCACTACGTCTTTGTGGATCAGAGGGGCGATCTTGTTGGTGTAGTCGGTCAGGAAGGGGTCACCGTATTCGGTGGTGATGGCGATCAGATCGCTGACGCCCTCGTGTGTTTCCACGAATCTTGTCTGAAAATCGGACAAAAGCTTGCCGTGTCCCTCGGCGTCCAGCGTGGGAATATCGTCTAAGAAAATGGCGAAATCCCGCACACCCAGATCGTACATCTGCTGGCATTTGGCCATCAGCTTTTCAAAATCTGCCTCATAGCCGGCTCCCAGATTGATATCACCGCCGGGTGAGAGCGCATAAATGAATTTTACGTAATTTTCGTTTGCGGTGTTGATCAGATCGGTCATACGCTCCAGCTCGGCACCGGTGTACAGCACGCGCCACTGAACGCGGTGCTTGGCGTCATCTTTGGGGGCGTAGATGTAAGCGTTCATTTTGTTCTGACCCATGAAAGCAAAGAGATCCTTACGGTATTCGTGCGACCATGCAGTGCCGTAAAAGCCTTCGATAACGCCTCGCAGGCTATTGCGGGGAGCGTCCTTAACGGTCACAAAAGGAAAAGAGCCGTTACTCTGTACCAGCTGAAGCAGGGTCATAAAGGCGTAGTGAACGCCTCTGTCTGTCTGTGCTTCGATCGAAATGCCCTTATCGGTGATGGTGAGGACGTATGCCTCCTCAGCTCCGTAAGCAAAATCTTTTGTAAGATCTCGCAGTGTTACGGATAAGGGCAAGCCGTTTTCCTTTATGATGACTCCTGCCGAGCTCAGCACATCGGCATACTTAGCTGCCGTATCATCCGGACGGATGGCGCCGGTTACGGACTGTCCCGTCGTGTACGTAATCTCCATAGGCGTGGGATAAATGTCCGTTGCGGACACATCGTCCGGAGGCGTTTGTCCGGGAGACGTTTCGGTTTCGGACGTTGAGGGAGCAGTGCTTTCAGGCGTGTTTGTTGTTATGTCTGTTTTGTCGGTCGTGCTTTCCTCAACGTCTGAGGACGGAGTGCAGGCGGACAAACCAAACGGTAACAGAATCAAAACGGCAAGCAACATCACAAGGGTTCTTTTCATGGTATGATTGGCTCCTTATGTAATATTTAATTTTTGAAAATTGTTTATTCTTCCTGGTCGGTGAATTTGTTGGCTTTGAGCACGCGCTCTGCCATGCCGATCAATCTTTCTCGGATCCAGTAGGGGCTCATGATGCGGATGGGGGAATCAAGCGCCATGATCACGCTCAGAAAACGCTCGACGTTGTGAAATTCGCAAACGTAGCGATTACGGGATTCCTTGGAGATGATAAAGCTGCGCAGTTCCAAAACCGAGAGCTTGTCGGGGATTTCGACTACAGCCGTATAGGGCATCTGCATCTGGATAACCGAGCTGTCCGCGGCAAAATCATCATTATTATATATAGAGGACACAACGCCCATATAAGATTCATCATTATCTGATGTGAGGAGCACGGGAAGGGAAAAGTCGGCTGTGTAATAAAAGCCCTTATGCTCGGGATCGTACGCGATAGGGGCACCCAACTGCTTGCGCAGAAAATCCACGTCGCGCTGTGCCTGACGGTGTGATACGTTAAATCGCTCTGCCAGACGCATGGCGTTTGGATAGCTGTATTCGGTTATTTTCTTATGAAGCCATTGAATTCTGTTATTGGCAGCCATCTTGGTCATCCTTTCCTTGCGTTTGTTCGGGAACGGTAAGAGGAGTAGAGGGATCGGGCTGAACGTGGGATTTGCAGAAGGACGCAAACTGGAACAATCTGTACCCGATATAAATGCAGTTGCCAAGGCAAAGCAGAGCAAAGCCCAGAATGCGGGTGTTGTGAACCGAATCGGTCATGTGCATCAGCACGTATAATGCGGGCGCGCAGGCACACGCGTTGGCAAACAGGGCAAGGCCTGCACTTGCAAGGTATCTGCGCGGCTGCGCCTTATCCAGCGTGCAGCGCAGCTCACTGGTCAAAAACAGCATGGTGGCGATCCAAGCAAGCTGGAAGCCGATCTTGGAGGGGACGTTCATGTAGTGATCCAGTTCAAAGTAGGTCAGGCCGCAAAGGCCGGTCAAGAGTGCAACGGGACCAAGACCTAAGATCACGCAGGCGTTGTTGAGATTGGGGACGTTGATCATGCGGAAGACGTAATAGACTCCGCAAAGCACGGCACCGACAACGGCCAGCACCGAGCAAATGATGGTGACGTCGATCGGACGCTGCTGCTTGAGTACCGCGATCAGATCTGCGGGCTCGTAGTAGGTAAAGCAGACGGCACCTGCTGCGAGCGTTCCGATCAAGGGTGCAGCGGCAACTGCGAAGGGCTTGCCGGTTGCGATCATGAAATCATCCGTGGGCAACGCTCCCTTGGGGATAAGGATCAAGACGTTTGCGAACCAACACACAGATATGATGCTCAGTGAATTGGCCAACAGGGGCAAGTGATGACCTTGGATGAAATAACCCGATCCGTCGCTTGCGAACAGATAACAGAACGTGTAAAGCATTGCAGCGACAACGGCAAGAGCCAATGCGGCAATGGAATAGAGTTTAACTCTTGAGGCTTGCGATTTCATATATACCAAACTCCCGAAAGGGAACCTCCGAAAAACATAAATATACAATATTATTATATAACACAATTGTGAACAAATCATCACCAAAACAAACAATTCATCGATGATTTTCATGTTTTTTATCAATATGCACAAAAGATGCCGGATGCTGCTGCTTTTGGGCTTGAAAAGATGACGTTTCGATCCCCGATATCGGGGCGTAAAAGCTTCCAAATGACAAAATACGGTGCAAAATTGTGCAACATGTACAAATACATAGCGAAATATTCGTTGAAAATCGTCATGAAAAATTTTCAAAAACTATTGCAATTTTGTAAGGGATGTTGTATAATGATAGGGCTTGATATGCGATGAAGCGAGAGGTTGCTTTGAGGGGACGCCCTCAAAGGTAATTTTCGCAGAGTATGTCCGAGAATCGGGCGAAGGTATATCCCTTTCATACACGGTGCAACATGCGGCATAGTGTTGCTCCATTGGGTTAAATTTTACACAAGGTAGACGGAGTTTGTTTGGCGCAGATGCTGATGCGCGGACAAAATCCTTTTTTATCGGGTGCAAAAAGAAACACACGGAGCGGTGTAAGGGATTCGCCCCACTTTAACAAATCGCCGGGCGTAGCGGCAAGGCTTCCATTAATATATACGCGTGCGTATAGAAGAATGAAAGCGGCGGCGCAAAGCGAAGCGAAATCTTAAAAGGAGGCAAAACAAAATGGCAGTAAAGGAAAAGATCAGAGTTCGCCTGAAGAGCTACGACCACACCCTTATCGATACCGCAGCTGAGAAGATCGTCAAGGTTGCAAAAGATAACGGTTCTCAGGTTTCCGGTCCTATCCCGCTTCCCACTGAGAAGGAGATCATCACGATCCTCCGTGCAGTGCATAAGTACAAGGATAGCCGTGAGCAGTTCGAAATGCGCACTCACAAGAGACTGATCGATATCATGAAGCCGTCTGCAAAGACCATTGACGCGCTGATGAACATCGAGCTCCCTGCAGGCGTTGAGATCGAGGTTAAGCTTTAATAGCTTATATCAAGCACCGCGATATCAAGACTTGCAAAACAAAGATAACAGCCGACGAAGAACAAACTTCGGCTCGGTAACTTTGTAAATCATGTCGGTCCTACCACTTGGCGACCGACCAATAATTTACAGGAGGAAACAAAATGAAAAAGGGTATTATCGGTAAGAAAATCGGTATGACTCAGGTATTCGACGAGAACGGAAACGTTACTCCCGTCACTCTCGTTGAATGCGGTCCGTGCGTAGTCGCACAGAAGAAGACCAAAGAGAATGACGGTTACGAAGCTGTACAGCTTGGCTTTATGGATGCTAAGGAAAAGCACCTGACCAAGCCTGAGCAGGGTCACTTCAACAAAGCAGGCGTTGCTTACAAGAAGTACCTCAAGGAATTCCGTCTGGCTGATTGCTCCGCTTATAACGTAGGCGACGTCATTACAGCCGATACCTTCGCCGCAGGCGAGAAGGTCGACGTTACAGGTATGACGAAGGGTCACGGTTACACCGGCGCGATCAAGAGATGGAATCAGCACAAGCTGCAGGCAACCCACGGCGTAGGTCCTATCCACCGCCAGTCCGGTTCCATGGGTGTTATTGACCCCGCGAGAATCTTCAAGAACAAGCACATGGCAGGCCAGTACGGTAACGAACAGGTCACCGTTCTCAATCTCAAAGTTGTTAAGATCGATAGCGAAAGAAATCTGATCGCCATCAAGGGCGCTATTCCTGGCGCTAAGGACGGCATCGTGTTCATTCGCGACTCGGTAAAAGCATAAGAAAAGGAGGAACTAAACAATGCCGCAGGTAAAAGTATATAACATGTCCGGCAGCGAAGTCGGCACGATGGATCTGTCCGAAAAGATTTTCGGCGCAGACGTCAACGGCGCAGTCCTCCATGCTGCAGTCAGAG
>JAFTLD010000015.1 GCA_017452945.1 Clostridia bacterium
CCAACCTTTGAAGCAGGCATATTGCGCTTTGCGATCCATACAAGCACGGTATCACGGCTAACGCCGAGGTGCTCCATAATCTCTTTGAGTGAATACCATCTTTCCGTTTCGTTAGTCATTTCAATTCTCCTTCGACAAAAAGATACAATTATTTACTCTATTATACTATAATATCATCTATTTGTCAATCAGTTATGATTGTTTATCGTCGGTTTATGATGGTTTATTTGATACGTGGAAAAATAGACCTCAAAATCAAGGTCGGGCATATAAACATATTACCCGCCTAAAAATGCAAGTAAAAACTCCTTATTTATAAAGGCTTTTGGGCTTCTATTTTTCCACGCCTTATCCCCAATTTTAAGATGGAAAAGGCGGCGAGATTTCTCCCACCGCCGAGCGCTTATTCGCTTAGTGTTTCAATAGCAATTTGCATTCCGAGTTTGAAAGCATATGTAAATATAGCTGCTTCACCAAGGCTCATATACTCACTCCAACAATCGTGGAACTTTTCGAAGATTTCTTTCTGTTCATCGGTGAAGCTTTTCTCCAAGTCCTCGTGGTGACGTGACATATAGCCAAGTAGTTCTTTCATCTCCTTAGAGTTGGTTCGGCTATCCTCTTGTGGGATGATGTTTCCGTGCCACAGTTCGTTAATAACTGACCTCATACAAATACCACCTCCCGTAAAACGATTTCTTCCGCGCTTACCTTGATGTTGTTCATCTCTGCAACCCAATGGAGCATATTGCGTTCTTTCAAGTTCTCGTCAATGCCTCTCTCGTCAGCGAGGCGGGGGATGATGGTTTCGATCATCGTTTTTGCTTCAACATCAACATTATAGAGCCGCTGATTGAGTGTACCTTCCGAGAGAAGATTTGTGTAACGACCTTTACAATGTTCTTTGAGGTACTCGAGGTGCAATCTCCCATACTTACCGACTTCCTTTTGTTCGGGAAGTTCAAGTAAGGGGTAGTATTGCTCGCCTCGGAGTTCATAGGTAATTCCGTTTTCTTTAATGTACTTTTCCATTTATTGCACCTTCCTTTCCTTTGGTGCTTTAAGTGTACTATAAAGACGGAAAATCTGCAAATGTGCAAAAAAGAAAAATACGAGAAACACCGAAATGTTCTCGTATTTTTCTTCGCCTTCGCAATGCTCGTAGTTCTTAATTCTCAAAAACTGTCCTTAAGGGAACTGAGCATCCGAGGTGCCTGTTCTTTTTCAACTGTCCCATACGAGGAATCTCACCCGCAGGTGAGATTCCTGTATTTTTAGCTATTTTGTTCTCCCGGGGGGAAAATGCTTATTCATGTTCATGCCATGGTCGCAAGCATCTGTTCTGTGACCTCGTATTTGACCGGAGTGCCGTTCAGATAGCGCGCAAATTCGTCCGCCATGAATGCCGACATGCGCCACACCTCGTTGCCGATGCTGCCTGCGATGTGCGGTGTCAGAATGCAATTTGGCAGGGAATAGAGTGGGGAATTGGCCACGGGCGGTTCCGGATCGGTTACGTCCAGAATGGCTGTCAGATCGGGGCGCTCGGAAAGCACGCGGACAAGATCTGCCTCGACTACCTGCGCACCGCGTCCCGTGTTGAGAAAGGTGGCGTAGGGGAGCATGCGTGAGAATTGCGCTTCGGTCAGCATGCCGCGCGTTTGGGCATTGTTGGGCAGGTGGTTGGATACCACCGCGCATCGCTCGAAAAGCGTGTCAAGCTGACAGGGTGTCACGCCCAGTGCCTCTGCCCGGTAGGCGGGGAGATAGGGATCGTAAACAAATACGTCCAGCTCGTATGCCTTGAGCATTTCTGCGACAAGCGAGCCGATCATGCCGCAGCCGATCAGTCCCACGCTCTGCCCATAATTGCCAAGGTAAGCGGTACTGCGCGGGGCGGGCTGCTGAATTTTCATATCTCTTGCCTGCGCAAAAAAGCCCTTGTTGGCAAGCAAAATCTGCGCCACGGTATATTCTGCTACGGGAATTGCATTAGCCGCCCACGCGCTGAATACGCGCACGCCGCAGCGCAAAAACGGACGTGCAAAGCCTTGCACGCTGCCTGCAGCGTAAAAGACGCAGGAAAGGTGAGGCAGATGCTGCGCGATCTGCGCCTCGGTTAAGGTCGGCATGCCCCAGGTGGAAAATATGATCTCGGCGTCCGTGGGAATGGTGTCAAGATCCGCAAGGGTATAAATGCGCTCGTCAAGCGTGCAGAGTGCGTGCAATCGCTCCATGGCGGCCTTGTCGTACACGCGGCGTACGTTTTCGGGGGAGTTGCATAAAAATATGGCTTTCATCATCATTCTCCTATGATCGCACGCAGAGCTTTGGCCTCTGCGCAGAGTGTGTCAAGCTTGTCGTCGGGCATAAATTCAAGCAGAAGTGTGTGCGGTGCATCCAAAAGCGCAAGGTAGCCTTGCCATTCGTCCATGCCGTCGCAAAGGGAATAGCGCTCGTTTTGCTTCCATTGAAAGACGTGCAGGTGCGTCACGTATGGCAAAAGTGTGCGCAGATAGTGGAAATTTTGCTCGACCGTGCGCCATTGGAACGGTTGCCAGTAGGTGCGAAAATGAGAGGAGTTGACCGCCTGCATCAGCCAAAGCGCGTCCTCGGGACGCTCGGTGAAGGTGTTCATGTGACATTCGGTGCAAAGCGTCACTCCGTGCTTTTCTGCTATCTCGGCCGCTGCGCGGCAATTGGCAAGCAAGTCGGTGATCTCGCCCTCGGTCATGTCCGCGCCCGATTTTGTGCCGCACCACAGGCGCAAGATATCGGTGCCTAAGCGCTTGGCGGCAAGAATATAGGCCTCCAGCTCGGCAATCGGGGTCACGCCAAGACGGAAGTAGGTGCCGTATGAGCAGCAAAAAATTCCAAATTCGCTTTGTAATGCCACCAATTCGTCAAGCCTTGCCGCGTCTTGACAGGGGGCATGCACGTCGCTGCCCCATTCAATACAGGAAAGACCCGCATCGCGCATCGCGCACAAAATCTCGCGCGGCGTATGCGCGCGAAAGGATACCGAAACCAAGCCCGTATTGTGCCGCATAGTGCCACCTCCTTGTCGTTTCTGTGATTTCATTATAGCGCGTTTGCCCACGGGTGTCAAGGAATTTTTGCCATAGGGTGGGGTGCGGTGGGAGCAAGCCCCCGCGCTACGGCCTTGAGATTCTCAACCAATCGGTTTGTCACCCATACCAACGGTTGCTTGACAGAGCGGGGCTGCGTATGCTAAAATTTGTGTGGTACTGTGAATTTTTTATACATTTCAGCCAACCTTTTTCGGATTTTACACACTATATAGATGAAAGGAGCGTGATAGGCTTTGGCGAAAGAGAAAAAGCAAAAGAAAAAGGAGAAAAAGCCCAAGCAGGACAAGCTGCCCATGCGGCGCGTGGTGCAGAACAATCTGTATATGCTGAAGATCATACACAGCGTGGATCCTTGGCTGATCCCGTTGCGGCTCTTTATGGCGGCTTTGGTCAGCACGACCTACTTTTTGGGCTCGACGTATCTTTTGCAGTATGCGCTCAACGCCGTGGGCGAGGGCAAGGGCTTTTACGACATTCTGTGGATGGCGATACTGTTTGTGGCTCTTGAGCTGTCTGCGGATCTTGTCAACAATGCCTTCTGGCAGCTGTATTACGAAAAGCGCAGATATGCGGTCGGGCAGCAGGTCAACTTAAAGATCTTTGCGCATGCCGACAAGGTGGAGCTTGCCTGCTATGAAAACCCCGAGTTTTACGATAAATTCGTCAAGGCACTGGGTGAGGCGGACGACCGCGCCATGAACGTGCTTGATAATGTGGCGGGGATTCTTTGGTGTGTGGTTGACCTTGCGCTTTGTGTGGGCTTGGTGGTTTCGGTGCATCCCGTATTTTTGTTGTTTGCGTTGATTCCGCTCGTCACCATTCCGCTTCGTGCAAAATATCAAAAGGGCGTGCATGACAAGGACATGGAGATCCGTAAGATCGACCGACGCAAGGGCTACCCCAATCGCGTATTCTTTGTTGCGGACTATGCCAAGGAGCTGCGTCTGAGCGCCATGCCGACTTATTTGCTCAAGTACATGAAGGACGCATCCGAAACCTGTCGCCGCATCCACGCCAGAAAGGGCGGGCTTTTGACCTTGCTTGAGTGCGGCTGCATTGTGTTTGGGAACGTGCTTCCCACCGTGTTGACCACGGTATATGCCGTTTGGCGCACCGTGGTACAGGGGCTGATGGGCTTTGGCGACTGCTTTGTGGTGCTCAATACCACCATGCGCATTTCAGGAGTGCTGCTGGATTCGTTGGACGAATTCATGAATTTTCGCAATAATGCCCGCTACATTGACACCATGCGTGAATTTTTGGAGTACAGGCCCAAGATCACCGACGGGGATGCCCCCTTGCCCGAGAGCGGCGACATTGCGCTGCATCACGTCGCCTTTCAGTATGAGGGTGCGGCCGCACCGACGCTGCAGGATATTTCCATGACCTTTGGCGCGGGGCAGCGCATTGCCATTGTGGGTGCAAACGGTGCGGGAAAATCCACCTTGGTCAAGCTGCTGTTGCGGCTTTACGATGCCGAGGGTGAGATCACGTACGGCGGTGTGCCGATCCAAGCGTTTGACGTGCGCGAGTGGCGCGATACGTTTGCGGCTGTTATGCAGGATTTTCATTTGTTTGCGGTGTGTGCCGCCGAGAACGTAACGCTTTCCCGTCGTGCAGAGGGGGATGAGGAGAATATTATCCGCGCTCTGCAAAGGGCGGGAATTTGGGAAAAGCTGAGCCAAAATGGCGGACTTGACGCCTGCATGACAAGGGAATTTGACCCTGCCGGTGTGATGCTGTCGGGCGGTGAGGCACAAAAGCTGGCAATCGCGCACGTATATGCCAAGCAAAACCGCTTTGTCATTTTGGACGAGCCATCCTCTGCGCTTGATCCCATTGCGGAGTACGAAATGTACCGTACTATGTTAGATGCCTGTGCCGGCTGCGGCGTGATCTTTATATCTCACCGTCTTTCCAGCGCGGTGCTGGCGGATAAGATCTACTTGATCGACAGCGGCAGAGTTGCCGAGAGCGGCACGCACGAGCAGCTCATGGCCAAGGACGGCATTTATGCGGATATGTTCCGCAAGCAGGCGGAGAATTACCGTGAAACCAAGAGCGGGGAGGTGAGCGCATGACCAAGGCAAAAAAGGCACAAAAGCAGAAAAAGCCCCGTGAGAGGGGCGCTTTGAAGGCGGATTTGTGGATGCTGCGCCAGATCTGGCGATATTCCCCTTGGTACGTGATCACCAACGTGCTTTACGGCATTATGATGGGTGCTTTGCCCGCCGCAGGACTGCTTTATACCGAGCATTTGTATAACGGTATCGAAAACGGTACGGTGTTTGGCAAGCTGCTCGCGCTTGTTCTTGCGTATATGGCATCTTTGCTGGTGGTGCGCGCGCTGCATACGGTATATCAGTTGGTTATGCTGCCACGTTTTCGTGAGGTGATTAACCGCAAGCTGTACAGCGAGATCTTTGCGCACGCGGCAAAAACCGATCTTGCTAATTACGACGATCCCGAATTTTTCAATGAGTTTATCTTTTCCATGCAAGGGGCATGGCCGCACGTCATTGGGCTGATCGAGGGCACGGGCAGCTTGATCTCCAACGTCGTCACCATGCTGGTAGGTACGGGCGTGATCGCAGGGGTCAGCCCCATCGTCGCGTGCATTCTGCTTGCCTCGGGTGTATTTCGCATCTTTATCTCCCGCCGCACCAATGCGCTGAGCAAAAAGCAGGAGGAGGAGATCACGCCCGTGCGTCACCGTCGGGACTATATCAAGCGCGTGTATACCACCCCCGATTATGCCAAGGAGCTGCGCATCACGCGCATATCCGAGAATTTGCACGACGACTACCGTGATGCCACCGAAACGCTGCAGGAAAATGCGGTCAAGTACGGGAAAAAGTATATGTTTTACGATTTCCTGTTTTTGCTGATCCTGGATTTCGCCAACTATGCCGTCATGCTGATCTTGCTCTGGCAGATGCTGACGGTGCCCGAAAGCGGCGTGACGCTCGGTGGCTTTGCCGTGGGTGTCAACGCCATCTGGAGTCTGAGCTGGCGCTTGCAGGAAATGGGCAGGGGACTGATGGCATACCATCAACACGGCATCTTTGTCAAAAAGATCATTCACTTTTTCGGCATCAAGCCCAAGATCGTGAGCGGTACTGCCGTGACCGAGCCTTTGCAAACGCTGCGTGTCAAGGGCTTGCGCTTTGCGTATCCGAGCAAGGAGGGCGAGGTGACCGCCTTGCAGGATGTGGATATGGAGATCAAGCGTGGCGAAAAGATCGCGATCGTCGGTTACAACGGTGCGGGAAAGACCACGCTGACCAAGCTGCTCATGCGTCTGTACGATCCCACCGAGGGCTGCATTACGTATAACGGGCGCGATCTGCGGGAATATGATCTGGACAGCCTGCGAGGCAGGGTGGCTGCGGTGTTCCAGGATTACCGTATTTTTGCCGCTACCATAGCGGAAAACGTGGTGGGCGGTGAGCTTGCAGAGGGCGAGGAAGGGCAGGAGCAACGCAAGCGCGTGATCGAGGCGCTGACCAAGAGCACCTTTGCCGGTAAGCTGGCTACGCTTGAAAAGGGCATTGACACCCAACTGACCCGCGAATTTGAGGACGACGGCGTGCAGCTGTCGGGTGGCGAGGTGCAAAAGGTTGCCATTGCCCGCGCGTTCTATCAGGATGCGGATCTGATCATTTTGGACGAGCCCTCATCGGCTCTTGACCCCAACGCGGAATATGAGCTCAACCGCGCGCTGTACGATTATGCCGAGGATAAGACGGTCATCTTTATCTCACACCGCCTGTCCACCACCCGCCATGCGGACCGCATCTATATGTTTGACGGCGGCAGGCTGATCGAGGTGGGCAGCCACGAGCAGCTGATGGCACAAAACGGCAAATACGCCTATATGTTTAACCTGCAGGCGGAGAATTACCGCAGCGGGACTTAAAGCAAACAAAAGCGCAAACGTGTGTGGCACCATGATGTTGCCGGCCCCTGCAATCGCTGAGATGTTGCGCGTTTTCCGAGGCGCTTTTGTATGTTATGACGTAGGATACAAGGCACAAAAAGGACTCTCCCTTTGGTTTGGGAGAGTCCTTACTTTTTATTTACTTACCCGCTTCCATGGCGCGGCGCTTGCGCATCATTTCCTTCATGCGCAGCTCGGTGTTGAGAATCTTCTTGCGCAGACGGATGGACTTGGGTGTGATCTCGATCAGATCGTCGTCGGTGATATACTCAATCGCCTCTTCCAACGTCATGATGATGGGGGGCGTGAGCAGCAGCTTTTCGTCCGCACCCGCGCTTCGGATGGCGGTCAGGTGCTTTTCCTTGCAGGGGTTGACGGCAATGTCGTCGTTCTTGGGGTTCTCACCCACGATCATGCCCTCGTAAACAGCAGTCTGGGGACCTACGAACAGTCTGCCGCGCTCCTGGGTCTGATACAGACCGTAACGGGTGGTCTCACCCGCCTCGGATGCGATCAGAGAGCCTGTAAACTTCATGGTGATCTCACCGCGGTAAGGCTCGTAGCCCTCGAAAATGGTATTGATGGTACCTTCGCCGTGGGTGGCGGTCAAAAATTCGGAGCGGTAGCCGAACAGGCAGCGGGAGGGAATGAGATACTCGATTCTCATGCGGTTGCCCGAGCCAAGGGGATTCATTTCCAAGAGGTCGCCCTTGCGCTGACCCAGCTTTTCGACAACGGCACCAACGTACTCGTTGGGAACGTCCAGCGTGACGCGCTCCATGGGCTCGCACTTCACACCGTCGATCTCGCGGAACAGCACGCGCGGATTGGAGCAAGCCAGCTCAAAGCCCTCGCGGCGCATGGTTTCCAGCAGGATGGAGAGGTGCATTTCGCCTCTGCCCGCAACGCGGAACTCATCAGTGGTGTCACCGTCCGAAACGCGCAGGGAAACGTCCTTGAGCAGCTCACGGTAGAGTCTGTCGCGAATCTGACGGGAGGTGACGAATTTGCCTTCCTTGCCTGCCAGAGGGGAGTTGTTGACCGAGAAGGTCATTTCCATGGTGGGCTCGCTGACCTTAACGAATTCCAGCGGCTCGGGGCAGGTCGTGGAGGTGATGGTGTCACCAATTGAGATCTCACCCGCACCGGAGAAGCAAACGATGTCGCCAACCTTAGCCTCTTCGACCGGTACGCGGTTGAGTCCGTCGATCTGCATCACGGTTACGATGCGGATCTTTTTGGGAGCCTCTTCGGAATAGTAGTTGCAGATCAGCGCGTCCTGATTGACCTTCAGGCTGCCGCGCTCAATGCGGCCGATACCGATGCGGCCGACGTAGTCGTTATAGTCGATGGAGGAGACAAGCAGCTGCAGCTCTCCGTCCTCGTCGCCCTCGGGGGCAGGGATATAGTCCACGATGGTCTCAAACAGGGGAGTGAGGTCATCGCACAGGTTATCGGGATCAAAGGAGGCCTTGCCTTCTCTGCCCGAGCAGTAAAGCATGGGGGAATCCAGCTGCTCGTCGCTGGCGTTCAGGTCGATCAGAAGCTCAAGGATCTCGTCCTCAACCTCGCCAAGACGGGCGTCGGGCTTGTCGATCTTGTTGATGCAAACGATGACGCGGTGATTGAGCTCCAGTGCGCGCTGCAGAACAAAGCGCGTCTGAGGCATGGGGCCTTCCGCTGCATCCACCAGCAAAATAACGCCACTGACCATTTTGAGCACGCGCTCGACCTCACCGCCGAAATCGGCGTGGCCGGGGGTGTCGATGATGTTGATCTTGGTGTTCTTGTAGTGAACTGCGGTGTTCTTTGCAAGAATGGTAATGCCGCGCTCCTTTTCAAGTGCGCCCGAGTCCATAACGCGGGTCACGGTTTCCTGATTGTCGCGGTAAATGCCGCCCTGCTGCAAAAGGCCGTCCACCAGGGTGGTCTTACCGTGGTCAACGTGCGCGATGATTGCAATGTTTCTCAAATCGTTTCTGATCATATTTTCCCCTCTAACTCAAATTTTGCCATAATTCGCTATTATACTTATTATACCATATATTTTCAATAAAAAACAGAAGTGAAATCACGATTTTCACAAAATTCGTAAGAATTCGCTTGTGCAAAATTGACAAAATCGGGCGCGTGTGGTATAATACAGCAAGAATGAAACGAGGTGATTTTTGTGATCAAAGCCATTATTTTTGACTTGGACGGCACGGTTGCGGACACGATATCCGCCATTCGCGAGGGCGTCAATCTGACCATGGAGCAATTGGGATACCCCACGCACACGGATGCGGATATCAGACGCTTTATCAATCACGGCGCGCGCGAGCTGATCAGGCAGTCCTTGCCTGAGGAAGAAGGGAAGGATGCGGAACGCGTAGACGAGGCGTTGGACGTGTATCAGGGCATGTATGAAAGAACGTATAAAAATACCAATCTTTGCTATGACGGCATGGTCGAGGCCATGACCGCGCTTGCAAAGACGCATAAGTTGGCCATTCTTTCCAACAAGCAGGACAGAATGGTCAAGGGTCTGGCGGCGCAGCTGTTGCCCGAGGGTGTGGTCATGATCGCGCAGGGGCAGATTGAGGGCGTGCCAACAAAGCCCGATCCCACAGCCGTGTGGGAGATCTGCCGCAGAATGGGCGTTGATCCCGCCGAATGTGCCTTTGTGGGGGATAGTGACGTAGATATGCACACCGCGATCAACGCAAAATGCCTGCCTGTGGGTGTCACGTGGGGATACCGTGGGGAAGAGGTGCTGAAAGCAGCAGGTGCAAAGGTGCTGGTGCATGCGCCGCGTGAATTGGTGGAAGTGATAGAGAACGTATCTTGACACATGCCAAAATGAATTTGCCAAAAGGAGGACCCGACCATGTGGAATTACTTAGATCCCGCTATGCTTTGTATACTGATCGTTGGCGCTGCTATAATACTTGACTTGTGGGCAAGAGCATGTTTCCTTGCCGTGGGGTACACGCGAGTGTATCATCATGGCAAAACGTGGAAACGAGCGACAAGACATTACAAAGCGAATTGGACTGTTTGGCAAAGACTTTTATGGATTCCTGTCTTTGCCGAAGCATATCCCGCCAAATACCGCGCCTTGGCAATTCTCTCATATCTGCATTGCGCGCTTGCGGCAGTTTGGCTGGCGCTTTATATAGCTGCAGATGTTTTTGGGGCAATTGACAATCTTTATTGGATACTCTTTTTGACCATCATTTTCCTTCCGTTCATGCTTGGGAAAATAATTTACACCGACGCATTGGTTCGCGGGAAGATTTGATGCTTTGCATTTATATTGCGATCTCACAAGCAAGACCTGCAAACAACAAAATATAGTAGGGCGGTGGCTTGCTGCCTCCGAAATAATGGAATAAAAAATAAAAGCCTCCGATGCGGAATATCCGTATCGGAGGCTTTTATCAGTATGCATCCGAGAGCAGAAAATCTGCCACGTGCATTGTTTGAATACCTCTGTAATTGCCCCCGGCAAAGTCATTTGTCAAAAGCACATATTTGGGGTGATTGTCCGCAATGGCAAGCAGGCGGTCGTATTCTCTGTGCTCGGTTTTGTCCGAATTGATCTCCTGCGTGACTTGAATATACAGCTTTTTGTTCTGCTTTGTTGCCACAAAGTCGATCTCTCCGTCTGCAATTTTCCCGATGTGAACGGAGTAGCCTCTGCGGCAAAGCTCCAGATACACCACGTTTTCAAGGCTTGCTGCAACCGTATCGGAATGAAATCCCAAAACGCTGTAGCGCAGCGAGGTATCCGCAAGGTAAAACTTTTCTTGTGTTTTGAGCATTTCCTTTCCTACTAAATCGTATCGGGAGCAGCGGTGCAGCAGATACGCCTTTTCCAGCTTTTCAAGATAGCTGTAAACGGTTTCGTTATCCAGCGTTCTTTTTTCGGCTTTGAGATAGTCTGAAATTGATTTTGCAGAAAAGGTATTGCCGACGTTGCCGAACGTATATTTTACAACGCGTTCAAGCTGATTCACCTTGCGTACCTGATTGCGCTTGACAATATCGGAAAACACGGTGGAATTGTAAATATCCCGGACGATCGTATAGATCTCATCCTCGGTGTATGCTTGCAGATGCGTCGCGGGAAAACCGCCGAGTTTGATGTAGTTAACTAACTCTTGATGAACGGATCCGATTTGAGAATAGGTCTGCTTAAAGGAAAGATACTCGGCAAAGGAAAGCGTGTAAATACGGAAGGTGACGTATCTTCCCGTCAGGTAAGTGGAAATTTCCGAGGACATCATACGGGAATTGGAGCCTGTTACATAGATGTCTACCAAATAGTCGGACGCCAGAGAGTTTACCAATTTCTCCCAACCGTCAATCTCTTGTACTTCATCTAAAAACAGATACGTTGTGGCATCAGAGGTCAGGCGGGATTTGATTTCTTTGTAGATCTGCTTCGCGGTCATATCCTCGTATTCCATGGAGTCGAATCTGTAAGACAGAATGCGATGTACGGGAATGCCGCGCTCGTATTGCAGCTTTTCCATGATCATTTTGAGAATGGTGGACTTTCCGCAGCGGCGGACGCCGGTAAGAATCTTTACAAAGGGAGTATCGGTATACGCCATGATTTTTTCTACGTATAAGGGTCTGTAGATCAATCAAATCACCTCCATGCATTATCACTGCTAATAGTATAGCACAATATCCGTAAAAAAGTCAATAGTTTTGCGGATATAATCGCAAAACTTTCTGAAAATCAACAGTATTGCGGATATAATCGCAAAACTATTTAGTAAATCCATACTTTTTGAGATATAATTGCAGAGTTTTTCAAAATCCGCGCAACCAAATCCGAAAAAAGTCGTCTTTAGGTATGACGGCACAAAAGCGCACCTGCCGCGGCAGGTGCGCTTTGCGTTTGTTTACTTACCCTCGGTTGAGTCCTCGTAGCTGTTGAGTGTTTTGATGTCCTTGTCGGAAAAATATTCCAGAGGGTCAACCGAGAGGCCGCCCTCGGTCATTTCAAAGTGCAGGTGAGGCGCTTCAGCCTTTTCAAGGTTAGCGGTACCGCCGACTGTGCCGATCTGCTGACCGCACTTGATCTCCTTGCCCGCGGTAATGCCGTCGGCAAGGTTTGCTGCCAAATTCTTATAGATGGTCACCACGTCACCCTCATGGGAGATGGCAACGCAGGTACCCATCATGGGATCGTCCCAGATCTGAGCTACCGTACCGTTTGCGGCTGCATAAACGGGCGCGTCATCCTCGGTGGTAATGTCAATACCAAGGTGAATGCGGTATTCCTCCATGGTAGGCGACCATACCTGAACGGATGCGTCGTGCTTGGCACCGAGCGTACCCTGAACCGGCAGAGCAAAGCCTTCCTCTACGTTGACTACGGGTTCGGTTTCCTTGCCGTCGTTGTAAACGGGGACGGTGTCCTCACCGCTGCCGCCTGCATCAGTGTCGGGAGGCGTCTGCGTGCCTTGCGTGGTGTCACCGGGCAGAGTGCCGTTCTGCTCGGCATTGTTCTTGTTGGCGCGGTTGGTGGCTACGGTGGCAGTAATGGCAATGGTCAGCACCATGACCACCAGCACGGTCGTTATGATAACGCCCTTGTTGGAAAAGACCTTGATCATTCTTTTCCCAAATTCGGATTCCTTAAAGTTTTCCCACATAAAAGCTTCTCCTTTGTAACTGTTGTTCCCTTTGGTAGGTACGCTCATATTTTCCGCCAAGTGCGGTAGTTTTATACAGTTGCGGTAAAAAAACTTTTGTGTGGCTGCAATTGCGGAAAACTTAAGATATAAAGGCCAAGAGAAAAATCTTGACGGAGCGCGAGATGTGTGCTATACTGAACTTGATATGATAACAAATAACAGGAGGTCTACAATATGGATTTTATGACGCTTTGTGCCGAGAGATATTCGGTGCGCTCTTATTTGCCCGATCCCGTATCTGCCGAGCTGCTTGACGAGATTTTGCGCGCAGGGCAGCTTGCACCGACTGCGAAGAACAACCAGCCGCAAAAGATTTTGGTTATGCAAAGTCCCGAGGCCATGGAAAAGATGCATCTTTTGCATAATTGCTACGGCGCACCTCTTGCGCTCTTGGTGTGCGGTGACGAAGAGATCGCCTGCAACCGTCCCGTCACGCATCATTCCATGGCAGAGATGGACGCGTCCATTGTGGCAACGCACATGATGCTTGCAGCCAAGTCGCTGGGTGTCGGCTCTACCTGGATCTGTGCCTTTGACCATGACAAGGCAACCGAGGTGTTCGAGTTGCCCGCACACGTTAAGCCGCATCTGATCATGGCATTGGGCTATCCCGCAGCGGACGGCACGCCTTCGCCAAGACATACCGACCGCAAGCCGTTGGAGCAGACGGTCACGTACCTTTAATCAATAAACGGGCGATTCGTGAATCGCCCCTACGGAAATAAACGGGCGATCCGTGAATCGCCCTACGGGAAATAACGGGGGATTCCCGAAATTTTAGAAAGGAGAGATCCTATGGAACAAAAGCAAGTCGTGCTCTCGATCAAGGGTGTATCCAAGCACCTTGGCAAGCGCAAGATCCTTTCGGATATCACACTGGACGTACACGAAGGTGAGATATTCGGATTTTTAGGCCCGAACGGTTCGGGTAAAACCACCACGATCAAGCTGATTTTGGGGCTTTTGCGTATGGAGAGCGGTGAGATCAGCATCTGCGGTCACGACAACGTCAAGGAATTTGAAGAGGCTATGCGCTGCGTGGGCGGTATTATCGAGAATCCCGAGATGTATAAGTATCTGACGGGCAGACAGAATTTAGAGCAATACTGGCGTATGTATCCCGAGCTGCCGAAGGAGAGAATTGACGAGGTGGTCAGACTTGTGCGCCTGGAGAGCCGCATTAACGATAAGATATCCAAGTATTCGCTTGGTATGCGTCAGCGTCTGGGTATTGCACAGGCGGTGCTGCATCATCCCAAAATTCTGATTCTGGACGAGCCGACAAACGGCCTTGATCCCGCGGGTATCAAGGAGCTGCGTGACGTGCTCAAAAAGCTGTCGCGCGAGGAGGGCGTGGCGGTATTCGTATCCAGCCACATGCTGTCCGAGCTGCAGCTGATGTGCGACCGCGTGGGCATTATCGACCGCGGCGTGACCGTCGGTTTCCGCAATCTGGATGCCGAGGGCATGATTGAAGAAAGCAGCTATGCGCACTACACGTTGGAAACGCCCGACGGTATGCGCGCTATGGAGCTTTTGGGTAACAGCACGCTTTGCTCGGGGGCTGCGTACACAGAGTCGCTGACCTTTGACGCGGAGCATGAAAACGTGCCTGCGATCATCTCACTTTTGGCGGGCGGCGGTGTTCGTATATACGGTCTGACCAGACAAAAGAAGTCGTTGGAGGATACCTTCCTTGAAATGACCGATACCGCAGACGTGGGTACGCAGCCGATCGTGGACCGTAAGCAGAAAGGAGGGCGGACGGCATGATGCAACTGATCAAGAACGAGCTGATCAAGCTTCGCGCACAAAAAACCTATCTGGTGCTTTCCTGCCTGGTGCTGGCTGTGGTGATCCTTGTGTCCTTTGTTACCTCGGTCGCTTGGACACCGTTGCTTAACCTTTTGGCAAACGGCCGCCATTTTATCACCAAAAGTGCGGGGTATGAGTGGGTCATTGATTTCGTTTACGAAAACCCCGACCTACCGATCTCCAATATGCTGCGCACCGTGTTCAAGGATCCGAAATCGGATGGCGATCTTGCGCGGGAGAATGCCGATAAGGCCTTGCAGGATGGGTATTACGGCAGCTATGAGGATTTGATGGCGCAGGCAAGCTTTTACGATTTCAAGGATCAGAACGAGCTGCCGGATTGGATCGCGCAGTCGATACAGGCTAACTTGGTCGAGCTCTACAGATGGAGCAGCGTGGCAGAAGGTTTTGTCAGCGACCAATACACGGTATCGATGATGACACAGGATTATTACGTGTTGGATTGTCTGCTGTATACATCCTTTGCGGAGATTCCTTATTATGCAAGCTATGAGTATGATCCGGAAACGGGAAATACCTACATCGCATTTTACAAATGGGATGAGGGCGAATACGTGGAAGGCGAACCGGTGGCATGCCCTGTCTCTGAGGTCAAGGCATACGTGCAAGCGCTCCTTCCGCAATGCAATACGCTGATCCGTCAGATCGAGCAGCAAGCGATCTCGCTTGAGCCGGACGCCTATTACGAGCAGCTGATCATGGGACAGAGAAGCAGTATTTTCAATTATCAGACCGAGATTGAGCAGTATCGCGCAGAGCTGGATAACCCCGAAAACGAACTGAACGAATATCAGATTGCCTCGCTGAACGCTGCGATCGAAAGAGATGAGAAGCTGATCGGGTACTGTGAGCAGATCATAGAAGCCTATACGTATCTCAAAGAAAATGATGCAAGCCCCGATAGCCAAGCGTTTTCGATCGTCAAAAACGTACTGCCGGTCTTTTTGGAATCTGATCTGTACGGCGGCAGTGGCTTGCTTGAGCAGCTGATTGACTTGGACGATGCGCCCGTGCTTTTGCAAAAGGCGGTTGAGAGCGCAAACTCGCACAGAGAGCATGTGAAGCAAAAGGCACTGATCGCGTTGGAATACGCGTATAAGAACGACGCTATGATTGAGGGCATGGGTGCCAGCGGTGCCAAGGGAGCATTTGTAAGCAATTTGTCCATTGCAGCCTTTATGATCACAGCCGTCACCATTGTGCTGGCCAGCATGATCCTCTCCCGTGAATTTGCTACGGGAACGGTCAGACTATGGGTCATTCGTCCCAAAACGCGTTCCAAGCTGCTGGGCTCCAAGATTGCAACGCTGTTGCTCTACATAGCGGGCATGATGCTGATCTGCTTTGGTATCACGTATGCCTTTGCGCTGATCAATCATGTGTTGGATCTGTTCTTCTATGGCGAGAGCACGCTGTTTGTGCCGTATTACGGTGTCATTTTCAATCAAACAGTTGCCATTCCCGCTATTTTTGAGCACGTTTGGATGCTGATCGTGCTGACGCTGCCCATTATGCTGTTTGCTATGCTGTGTTTGTTGATCAGCGTGTTGACCAAAAAGGGTGTGCTTGGCATCGTGCTCGGTATGCTCGTTTTGATGTTTGCTTCGGATATTCAGGCCGTGGTACTGGTTGTTGCCAATTATACGGGCGGATTCGGATATTTGCTGCAGGCAACTGTCCTGCCGTATCTGAGTATGGATGCCCTGCTTTGTTCGCCCATGGATTATGCTCTTTCGACTTATACGAGCGGCTCGAGCATTCTGGAACTTTTGGATCTCAAGTCCTTGCTGATGGGACAGTTGTGGGGAACCATGCCGTATGAGTGCTCCACGATCGTAGGGGTTTTGGTGCTTGCATTGCATATTGTGCTGCTGATATATGCAAGCCTTTGGGCGTTCAAGAGAATGCAGATCAAGAATTAAGGTCACTTTGACAGCGGACCGGGCTCATTTTGGGCTCGGTCCTTTTGTATTCGGTCTTGCAACGTGCGAAAAAATGTGATATACTAACGTCAGAGCTTCACAGGGAGGTGCCTTATGCAGCCTTTATTCATTTGTCATCCCGATTTTGCGAACGTCGTGCCGCAAAATCCGTTTCATAAGCAATTTGGAGAGCATACTCCGATGGTGCAGGATCCCGCCCTGCAAAACAGGCACGTGCTGTTTCGCCGCCGCGCCGTATTGCCGCCGTTCAAGACGGCTACGCTGCGTATCACGGCAGACGATTATTACAAGCTTTACATAGGCGGCCGCTTTGTGAGTATGGGGCCTGCGCCCGCATATCCGCGGCATTATTTTTATAACGAGATCGACGTGACAGATTACCTTGTCGAGGGCGAGAACACCTTTGCGGTACACGTGCTGTATCAGGGGCTTGTCAACCGCGTGTGGGTGTCGGGGGACGGGCGGCATATGCTGTATTTTGATCTGTATCTGGACGGTGAGCGCGTGCTTGTCAGCGATACGGATTGGCTGTGTGCTGATCACACTGCTTATACCGCCATGGGCAAGGTGGGCTACGATACCGCGTTTTTGGAGCGGTACGACAGTCGCGCGCCCGAGGTTGGATTTGAGCAGCCCGCGTTTGACGACGGCTCGTGGCAGCATGCAGCCGTGTATGCCAACGCGGATTACAAGCTGCAAAGGCAACCGACCGCGCAGATAGAGGTATACCGCACGGTTCCCAAGGAGCAGCGTACCATTGAGGGTGGCGTGCTGCTGGATTTTGGCAGAGAGGCGGTTGGATATCTGTCTTTGCATGTCCAAGGACGTGCAGGTGACGTGATCATTGTGCGCTGTGCCGAGGAGCTTGACGAACAGGGAAGAGCACGCTATCAGATGCGCTGCGGTTGCACTTATGAGGAAGAGTGGATCCTTTCGGGTGGTGACGATATGCTGGATCACTTTGATTACAAGGCGTTCCGTTATGCCGAGGTGCTGCTGCCCCAAGGGGCTGTGCGGACCGATGCGGCTATGACCGTGCGGCATTGCCCATGCACCGAACGTGCCGAATATCCTACCGACAATGATGACCTTGTGCGCGTTCTGCGCCTTTGTGCCGATACGGTCAAGTACGGCACGCAGGAGATATATCCCGACTGTCCCACGCGCGAAAAGGGACAGTATCTTGGTGACGTGGCCGTGTCTGCAAGGGCGCAGGCAACTCTGACGGGTGATACAGCGATGATCAAAAAAGCCATTCTTGATTTTTGCGCCACCTCCTGTGTCTGTCCGGGGCTGATGGCGGTTTCAACCAGCTCGTATATGCAGGAAATCGCGGATTATTCTTTGCAATTTCCGGCACTTGTGTGTTGGGTGTACGCCATGGACGGGGATCTTGATTTCGTGCGCGAGGTCGAGCCGTATGCCACGGGCGTGTACCGATATTTTTTGCGCTATACAAACGAGGACGGCTTGCTTGACGGTGTGAGTGATAAGTGGAATTTGGTCGACTGGCCTGCCAATCTGCGTGACGGCTATGATTTCGAGCTGCCCGCGAACGGTGTACCGAGCGGAGTACATAACGTCATCAACGCCTTCTGGTGCGGGATGCTGTCTGCTATGGACGAGATCTATGAAATTCTGGGTATGCCGCAAACAGGGATGACCGAACAGGTCAAGGCCGCGTTTGTCGATGCCTTTTATTCGGATGCGTTGGGGCTTTACGTGGATGCTCCCGGCAGCAGCCATGCAGCCGTACATTCCAATCTTTTGCCGCTGCTCTTTGATATCGGCACGCAGGATAAGGCATTGCAGGGCCGCCTTTGCGATTACGTTGTGCAAAAAGGGCTGTCTTGCATGGGTGTTTATATGGCGTATTTTGCGCTGGCCGCGCTGGTCAAGCACGACAGATACGAGGATGCCGTGCGCCTTGCCACAGATCCGCGCTGCTGGCTGAATATGTTGGCGGAAGGGGCAACCACCACCTTTGAAGCATGGGGCAAGGATCAGAAATGGAATACCAGCCTGTTCCATCCTTGGGCAAGCGCACCCTTGATCGTTTTCGCAAAAAATATTCGTGTTTATTAAGGCAAAATCTTCTTGCATTTGCGCATGACTTATGCTATAATGAGGTCACAACAATATTGTTAAGAAAGGAACGGTTTTATGAAATCCTTTGTAAGAATCTTTTCCGTCCTGCTTTGTGCGATCATGATTGCGGCAGCGCTTTCTACCGCTGTTTTCGCAGTCAATCAGCCAACGGGTATGGACAAAAGCGCAACCGAAGAGATCAAGGTGGACGGACAGGGAACAGGCGTGAACCTGACGCAGTTCTCTCTGACCTCGGGCTCGGTGTATGCAAACAGCACGTCGGGTCTGCTCAACGTCATTGAGATCGATCCCTCCAACACCAACGTATCCATCAAGGTACTCAACTGCGGTGATTACACCTGGTCCAAGAACACCATGGGCAATGCAGCAGTCAAGTACAACGAAGCAACCGGTAATGGCACGGTCATCGCTGCTATGAACGGTGATCCCTGGATCGTGTACCACACGGACTATGACGGTGATGGCGAAGCTGCTACCGGCCCTGCTGTCAAGCACGTATCGGTTTCCAGAGGTCTGATGATCAAGAACGGTGAGATCTGGGCAACCGCACAGATCAGTGATGAAAACTATCTTGCGAAGAAAGATAACGTTGAGCGCGGTACAGGTGCTTCAAACCAACCTATCTTCGGCGTTAAGAAGGACGGCACAGCTGTCATTGGCTGTCCCAACATTCAGATCAAGATCAAGAATACCACCACCTCTGGTCAGACCAATGCCGCAGGCATTAACCGTCTGCCCGCTCCCAACTCTACCATTTTGTATAACCAGCGTTGCGGCACTGAGTCGTTCGCTTTTGAAGATGCATACGAGATCTACGTCAAATGCAACAAGACTGCATTCGGTATCGGCCAGACTGTGACCGGTACGGTTACACATATCTTTGAGAGCGGTGATACTGCCGAACGTCCCGCAATCGACGCGCAGACCGTTGTTATTTCCGCAAGAGGTAACGCGATCAAGCAGCAGAAGGGCAAGTATTCTGTTGGCGACAAGATCTCCATTTCTTGTAACGTGAGCACCGATAAGATGTATCTGAGCAAGGCAGCCGATTGGAACGACGTTGTTGAGGCTACCGGCGGTTTCTATACCTTGATCGAAAAGGGTGTACATAAGGGTCAGGAGCTGACCACCAATTATCCTTGCACCATTGTGGGTGTCAAGGAGGATGGCACCATTATGCTGATCTCCACCACTACGCAGGCTGACGGCTCGCGCGCTGCATGCCAGATGAAGAACATGCAGGAGCTGGTAGATGAGCTGGGCTGCTATACCGCAATCATGTTTGACGGCGGCGGCTCTACGCAAATGGTCACACTTGAGGGGAATCAGTACGTCAGAAGATGCTCGGTTTCGGACGGCACCAACAGCGTGCGCAGCGTCATCAGCGGTCTTGCCGTTGTGTATAACAATGCAAATCTTTCTCCCGAAAACCACGATACGTACGGTATTAAATTCCTTGACGGTCTGGGACTCCAGTCCACTTACGGAGAGCCCGAGGCTCCCGATCCCTCTGCGCCTCATATTCAGGCAGGCCCCTCTTACGCTTACTATTACGTCGGTGACGTTTCGTATATCAACGGCAAGGGCGTGGACGGTACGGATGAAGCGTATATCGATCTTGTCGGTATGAGAGATCCGAACTATAATTCCTCCTGGTCCGCAGAGCAGAAGGCTGAGGCAATCCAACCCGCAATTCTGGACGGCTCCACCCTTACGCTGGGTGAGGATTATATGTTGACCATCAGCGGTTATGCCTTTGCAAACGGCTCTCAGAAAAAGATCCTGTACTCCTTGGATCAGCAGAACTGGTTTGAGGTACAGGGCGGCACTTATTCCGATGCTTCTTCCGAGCTGACACAGACGGTTATGGCCAACGGTTGGATCAAGAGCGCATCTGCAGGACACGCGGTATTTGAGAACGTTGGCGTGGATCTGAGTGAATACCAGGGTCAGACCGTGACCGTTTCGTTTGCGGTTACCCCCGGCGCGGATGACAAGGCATTGCACTTTTTGACCATTGAAAACCTGGCAGTACCTGCACCCGCTCCTTCCACCGAGGAGGAAACCGATCCTCCCGCAGAGGAAACGACCGAGGCAAAGACTGAGCCCGATGTAAGTGAGCAGGTCACCACAAGCGCACCTGTTACCGAAGCTCCCACCGAGCAGGTTACCGAGCCTTCCCGGGGCGGCTGCCAATCCGCTGTGTTTGGCGGCGTTGCCGTGATCGCTTGCATCACTCTTGGTGCCGTGCTGATCAAGAAGCGCGAAGATTGAAGATTCATGATATAAAAAGCAAAAAGGTCGAGGATTTCTCGACCTTTTTGTGTTATACATCTTCTTTTTCGAGCTCCTCGATCAGGGAAAGGATCTCGGGAGCAATCTGCTTTTTGCGCTTTTCGCTGACCGCACGATAGACCGGGTAAGCACAAATGGCAATGGCAAGACCTGCGATCCCAACGGCAATACCGATCGGTGTTGTGTAGATACCCAGATTGAGATAAGTCCCGAATTCCTCGACCATGACCGCACTCATGCCGGTCCCCATGATCAGTGTGCCGATCGTGCCGATTGCGATCGAAGCGGAGCTGGCGTAGCCTTGGACGCTGGCATCAAGATCATGCAAGCGCTTGAGCTTGTGATCCTTGGCGTTGACTTCGTATTTTTTACGAATGCGTGAGATCTCATCCTTGTCCTTGGCGCTGTATGTGTATATAAATTCCTGTTGATCGTTATTCTGATTCACGTTGATTCTCCGTAATTTTGATTTTTTTAATGCGCTTGGATGCGCGGATGATCATATAAATTCCCAAACCTAAAACAAAAGCGGTCACCGCAAGCCCTGTCAGCAGCGTCATAAGCGGTTTGAATTCAGTATCTCCTTCAGCTCCAAAGGCTGCAAGCATGGAATTTTCCAGCGTCAGCATCGAAACTGCTGAGGTCGCAAGGCTGATCACCTTGGCAGCAGAGAACAAAGGGCTTTTGAATTTGCTGTATTTGACTACGTTGATGATAGCCAGCGTCATAAGCGTAAAGGTGGAGGCCGCCATGGTAATGGTGGTGATCTGGTGATGAACCACCTCGTGTCCCTGCACGCTGATCATCCAGACGATGGCAGAGAGTGCCAGGTTCATGACCACCAGCATAATACCGCAGAAGCGGTAACGGCTCCATTGCGCGCGCATGCCTTGATCGGGCGCGGTGGAGTGTACGTCACGCAGTAGAAACAGGCGCATAATGGCCAGCAAAAAGTAGTAGGCTGCGAAGGCAAAATACCAGGTAGAGGAGTGCCAGATGCCAAGGCAGAGCTGGAAAATGGCGTAGGCTGCGTTATAAGCAAAATTGCCGTAAAGCGAGATTTTGATGCGCAGGGTTGCATCGTTGGAATAACGGTGCAGATATTTGTTGTTGTTTTTGAAGTTCTTGAAAAATCGAATGAGGGTGGGGATGCGGATGCATGCAACCGAGAGCGAGTAAAAGGAGAACACGTAGGTCACGTAAGCAACCGGGTGCTCGGAGCGGTCGCGCATGAAGGTGATGATCAGCAGCACGGTTGAGATCGCGGTAAACAGCAAAATCAGCAGCGGATGCGGATAAAGCAGATGAAGGCCGATTTTTTTGAGTTTGTGTTTCATAGCAATTACCTCAGAAAGAGAGTGACGGTGAAGGTACTTCCAACTCCGCATTGGCTCTGCACGCGGATCTCGCCCTGCACAATGTCGATGACGCGCTTGACCAGCGTCAAGCCAAGTCCGTTGCCTTGCGTGGCACGCGAGGTGTCACCCTGATAGAACTTTTCAAAGATGTGCGCACCTACCTCGGGGCTCATGCCGCAGCCCGTGTCGCTGACCTTGACTGTGACGGCCTCGTCGGTAGCGGACATGGACAGAGAAACCGTACCACCGTCCTCAGTAAATTTGAACGCATTGGAGAGCAGGTTATTCCACACCAGCAAAAGCAACTCGGCATCTTCTGTGATACAAACGTCGTCCTGAATATCGGTTTCGATGGTGATATTGCGCCTCTCCCAGATTTCTTCAAATTGGAGCAGACATTCGCAAAGCTGCTCACCCAGATCGTATTTGTGCTTTTGAGGATAGATCTGCTGATTTTCCAAGCGGTTGAGCTTGAGAATGTTGGTCATCATCAGTGCTAAGCGCTGCGAGCCCAGCGTGACCTGCTTGGCATATTCAATGCGCGTTTCGGTGTCCAGCTCGGGATCCTGCAAGAGCGTGCCGTAATTGCTGATAACAGAGAGGGGGGTTTTCATCTCATGCGAAATGTTGGCCATAAAATCGGTACGCAGCGTTTCAATGCCCGAAAGCTCGTTGGCCAGCTTGTTGATATTCTGCTCGATCTCACCAAAGGGCGCGGGCGCGATCTGCACGTAGTGCTGTGGGATGCGAGCCTTGAAGTCACCGTCTGCAAGGCGCGTCAGCACCTCCTGAATACGCTTGGAGGGACGGTCGACTGCAACGCGGCGGCGGAAAGTATCCACAATGGTACAGATCAGCGCCAGTACGACCACGTTGACGAATACGATGGGCGCAAAGGCCCGTATGTCCTCTTCGGGCAGGGAGACCGTAGCAAAGAACACGTAAAAGGTTACTGTGACAACGCCGCCGACCAATCCGAAAAAGAGAACGCAGGAAAAGAGGAAATCGGTAACGTAATACAAAAACCCCTTTTTCATTTGATCACCGCCTTGTAGCCAAGCCCATGCACGGTCACGATCTCAAAGGATGTGCAATCCGAAAGCTTGGCGCGCAGCTTGGTCATGTAGACGTCTACCGTGCGGGGACCCGACGCGGTGTCCGCATCCCAGAATTCGTCCATGAGCTGCGTACGGGTAAAGGTCTTTTTGGGGTAGGAGAGCAGCTTGTAGAGAATGTTGAATTCTCTTGCAGTCAGCGAGATCTCGTCCTCTCCGAGATACGCGGTGCGTTCATCCAGATCGATGGTGAAATCACCCACGGTCAGCTTGCGCTGTGCCGCAATGCCTGCTCGGCGCAAAAGTGCCCCGATGCGCAAAAGCAGAGCGTTGAAATCCACGGGCTTGACCACGTAGTCATCCGCGCCCGTCAGATATCCGCGCTGCATCGAGCCAAGGTCGTCGCGCGCGGTCATAAAGATAATGGGGATATTTTTGTCGAGCGTGCGCACGGTTTCGGCAAATTCAAAGCCGTCAATACCCGGCATCATGATGTCCGAAATGATCAGATCAAACATCTGCTTATACATGGCATCGTAAGCGTCCTGCGCGCTTGTGCAGTGTACAGCGGTATAGCCGTTGCGCCCAAGGAAGGTGCAAAGCGTTTTGCCCAGGTTGGCGTCGTCTTCTACAACAAGTATTGCAAACATAAAATCTTCTCCTTTTTGGCATATATAGACTATTATACCACGGAAATGTTAAGATTTTGTTAGTGTTTGCGTAAAAACAACGACAAGAGCAAAAAGTATGGAACAGAGAGCACTCTGTTCCACGTTATTTTATTTAGCCCTTGGAAAGCTTATCGCTCAGCGCCAGAATGGCGGGGGCGTACTTCTTCTTGCGGGAGTTGAGAATGGCGTTATGCAAAGGATAGTTGACAATGGCAAGGATCAAGCCCACCACACCGACTGCGATGCCGATGGTCATTGCGTTGGGAATTCCCAGCGTTTCTGCTACGTCAGTCATGATAAGGCTCATGCCTGCGCCCATGATGATGGCGCTGATTGAGCCGAATACGTAAGAGAATACCTGTGCGGGGCGTCTGACCTTGGTGTCCAGACGGCGCAGCTCGTCAAGGTCGTCCTTCTGCTTGGGGGTGTATGCGGTGCGAATTTTGCTGATGATGTAGTCCTGATCGTTTCTGTTCATGATAAATAACCTCTTTCTTTTATTCTGGCGATATTTTACACCCGGATTATTTGTAAATTGATGCCGAAATGTTAAGATTTTATTATTCATTTAGAGCCTTGGTTTGGAAAATTCTCTTGCCATATCGGAACAGGTATGGTATAATGAAAAAAATAAGTATATGAGGACTGACATGAAAAAACAGGGATATATATATTTGAGCGTTTGCGCTGCGCTTTTGCTTGCGTTTGCTGCGCTGACCGTTTGCCTTTTGTTTGTGGATGTGAAGGCAGCGGGCGAGAGCGGGGCGGAGGTGGGCTTTGCCACGGTCAATGAAGCAGTGTTCCGCGCGCTTGGTCAGAGTGAGATCGCGTTGACGCTTTCTAAGCTGGGAGGGCTTGTCACCATTGGTGCTGTGGGCGCGTTCGGCGTGCTTGGGCTTGTGCAGGTCATTCGTCGCAAAGGAATTTTCCGTGCGGACAGAGAGTTGTACGTCATGGCGGGCTGCCTTGTCTTGTTGGCTGTCTTTTACGTATTCTTTGAGATTTTTGTTGTGAACTGCCGTCCCGTGTTGGACGAAGGCGAGCTTGCCGCATCCTATCCGTCCAGCCACACCATGCTGGCGGTTGCGGTGGCGGGCATGGGCATGGCGTATCTGCACGGACTTCCCAAAAAGAATGCGCTGATATATGCGTGCATCGGTGTGCTGAACGCAGCGGCCGTCGTTACGGTGATCTGCCGCTTGCTTGGCGGTGTGCATTGGCTGACCGATATCGTGGGCGGCTTGCTGCTGGGTGCGGCTGTTGCATGCGCGTATCGCGCGGTGTGTGCCTTTTGGAGTAAGAAAAAGGAGCAGGGGATATGAAATCAAAGATCGCGTTTTCCGTATTCATCGGTGTGGTTTTTGGCGTGTTGACTTTTTTGCTGACGCTGCTGATCGTGCCGCCAACCATGGCAGCCGTATTTGCGCTGATCGCATTAGCCATAGCCCCGCCCATCATGCATGCCTCACTGGCTATTGAAGAAAGAAGAAACAACAAGCGCTTTGCGCAGGTGGAAAGAGATCAAAAGATCTCCTATTATCATAAGGTAAACGGCAATTTCGTGTGGGGAAAAGCGTTTACCAACGGCAACGTGTATTTTTGCGAGGGCAAGATCGTGGTGGTCTCGGTTGAAAAAAAGCCGTATCTGATCGTGGAATTTCAAAACAGCGAAATTTCCAAATGCGATTTTGAGGATATTCACATGCACCTGTACCTGACGAACGGCCAAGAGCTGCACGTGATGATGCCGAATGCGCAGGATACTGCCGCGGCAGTCAGAGAGCATGGTTGGAACGTATAATTAAAACAGAAAAAAAGAGCCGGATCAAAACCAATTTGATTCGGTTCTTTTTGATTTCAGTTATCCTGACTGTCCAGCACGCAGTCGATGATGATACAAACGGCAAGCACGGCTACGGGATCATAATCGCGGTCGTTGACGTTGATCTCGTATGTGTCGCCCCATGTAAACCATTGCTTTTGCACAGAGGCCACGTGGCGACCTTGGTCGGTGACGTCATAGTCGTGATCAAAAAAGTCGCCATGTACCTCCCAGCCGGGGCCTTCCACAGTATAGTAGGGTGTGAACAGCGAGAATTCCTTGACCACGGTTGCTTGAATTTCCCCGTTTTTGGTAATATGATAGCGCGGACGGAAGCGGAACAGCTCTTGCTCAATGCGGTAGAGCTCGTTGCCGTTACGATCCAAAATGGCGAGATTTTTGCCGAACGAGAAAAACTCTCCCTTGACCGTAAAGAGCTCGTTTTCCATGCTGTCATATACGGAAAAGTTGTCGTTCCAGGAAAATATCTTTTGTTTTACGTAGAATTTCATGCTTGAAGCTCCTTTCGAACGCGCTCTGCATAGCGCACGGTTTCCATGGCGTCCTTGGCGTAGAAGTCGGCGTGAATTTGTGCAGCATATTCCTCCGTCAGCACCGCACCGCCCACCACCACAAGGCAATCGGGGGCATGCTCGTGCAAAAGGGCAATGGTTTGCTCCATGGCAGGCACGGTGGTTGTCATCAGCGCACTCAGACCGCAAAGCGGTGCGTGATAGTCCTGCACGGCTGCGAGTACCTGCTCGGCAGGCACGTTGCGGCCAAGATCAATGACCTTGAAATTGTAATTTTCCAACAGCAGCTTGACGATGTTTTTGCCGATGTCGTGAATGTCCCCCTCCACCGTAGCAAGCACGAAGGGGATTTGGTTCGCATCCTCTTTGTTTTCCTGCGAGGCATTCTGCCTGATTTGCTCAAAGGCCGCGCCCGCAGCCTCGGCTGCCAGCAAAAGCTGGGGCAGATACAGCTGCTTTTGCTCAAAGCGTGCGCCCACCAGGTCAAGCGCGGGGATGATCTCCTCGTTGATCACGTCAAGCGGCTCTCGCGTTGTCAAAAGCTCTGCCGTTTCGCGCATGGCGGCGTTGACCAATCCCTTGAGAATGGCATGCTGCAGGGGCGGCAGGGTATCCTTGGCGGCAACGGACTGCGCAGCAGCTGCCGGCCCTATGGAAGTAACGCGTGAAATATAGGCAGCGCAGCCCGTATCCATGCCGCGCAGCGCACGAAATGCAAGGTATGCGTTGCGCATGGCAGCGGAGCTTGGGTTCATAATGGCCGCGGAAAGGCCGTTTTGCATGGCAAGAGTAAAGAAGTGCGCGTTCAGCACGTCGCGTTCGGGCAGACCGAACGAAATATTGGATACGCCAAGCACCGTGTGGCAGCCAAGCTCCTCGCGGATCGTCCGTAAAGCGTCCAGCGTGATCGCAGCCGCATGCGGGTCTGTGCTGACCGTCATGGTCAGTGTGTCGAATACGATATCCTTTTTACCAATGCCGTAGGATTCTGCTGTTTTTAAGATCCGCTCGGCAATCTTTACGCGCCCCTCGGCACTTTCGGGAATGCCTTTTTCATCCAGCGTCAGCGCTACCACCACGCCGCCATATTTCCTGACCAACGGGAAGATGGCGTGCATGCTCTCTTGCTTGCCCGAAACCGAGTTGATCATGGGCTTACCTGCATAGCGGCGCAGAGCACGCTCCATAGCCTTCGGATCGGCGGTGTCGATCTGCAAGGGCAGATCGGTCACGGCTTGCAGTTCACAGACCGTGCGGCAAAGCAGCTCCGGCTCATTGATCTCCGGAATCCCCACGTTGACGTCCAAGAGATGCACGCCCTGCTCAGCCTGTGCAAGGCCCTGCTCAAGCACGTAGGACATGTCGCCTTCAATCAGTGCTTGTCTGAAGCGCTTTTTGCCCGTGGGGTTGATGCGTTCACCGATCAGAAGCGGCGCGTTTTTGAAATTGACTGCATGTGTATAGGAAGATACCACGGTATCGGTGTTTTTCACTATGGGTGTGGGCTTGGTATCCTTGATGCGTGCCGTCATGGCTGCAATGTGTGCGGGCGTTGTACCGCAGCAGCCGCCGGGCAAGCGCACGCCCAGCGCAACGAGCTCCGCCATGATGGCCGCGAATGCATCGGCATTGATATCGTAGACCGTGTTGCCTTGCGCGTCTGCACGGGGAAGTCCTGCATTTGGCATGAGCAGAACGGGAACCGAGGCACATGCCAGCAACCGCTTTGCCACGTCTGTCAATTGACGGGGGCCCAGCGAGCAGTTGGCACCGATCGCATCCGCTCCCATGCCCTCCAGCATGGCAACCATCGCTTCGGGGGATGCGCCTGTCATCAGCTTGCCGTCCGCACCGTATGCGTTGGAAACAAACACGGGCAGCGTGCAATTTTCCTTGGCTGCAAGCAAGGCCGCCTTGGTTTCGGCGCAGTCGCCCATGGTTTCGATCAGAATCAGATCCGCGCCTGCCTCTGCACCGATGCGCACGACCTCGGAAAACAGCTTCACGGCATCCTCAAAATCGAGATCACCGTAAGGGCGCAAAAGCTTACCCGAAGGACCAATATCCAGCGCTGCGTAAGCATCGGTTACCCCTGTCTCGGTCATTGCATCCCGCACGTTTTTTATGGCAGCGGGGATGATGGCGGCAAGCTCTTCACTTGTATAGTGCAGGACATTTGCTCCGAAGGTATTGGTGGTGATGATACGGCTGCCCGCCTCCAGATAAGCGCGGTGAATGCCGCGCACCACGTCGGGGTGTGAGAGATTCCAGCGTTCGGGCTGTTCGCCCGGAGCAAGGCCTGCCGCCTGCAGCAGCGTACCCATGCCGCCGTCCATACATAGAATTTGATTGGATAATTTTTCAGTCAAAGACATAATGCCTCCGTTTATTTCCCGAGAATGTCGGAAAGGTTGGCCATAATGGCGGCCGCAACGTCGGGTTTGTTCATGGAATACACGTGTACGTGCGTGACGTTGTTGGCAAACAGATCAATGATCTGATCTGTCGCGTACGCAATGCCTGCCTGTTTCATGGCTGCGGGATCGCTGCCGAATCTGTCAACCAGCGAAAGGAATCTGCGCGGCATGTGCGAGCCAGAAAGCTTGATGGAACGCTCAACTTGTGAAGCATTCGTAATGGGCATGATGCCGGGGAGTACCGGAACGGTGATGCCCGCCTCGCGTGCTTTATACATGAAGTTATAGAACAGATTGTTGTCAAAAAACATCTGTGTGGTCAAAAAATCGCAGCCTGCATCCACTTTTTCTGCAAGATAGCGCAGGTCCTCTTTTTGATTCGCACTTTCCGGGTGTACCTCGGGGTAGCACGCGCCGCCAATACAGAAATCCGCATCGCTTGTCTTGAGCTCACGTACAAGGTCGATCGCGTGATGGTAATCCCAGCCCGTGCGGTCAGCGTTTTGCAGATGTGCAGGAATATCACCGCGCAGTGCCATGACGTTTTGGATGCCCGATGCCTTGATCGCTGCAATCTGTGCCGCTACGGTTTCCTTGGTGGAGGAAACGCAGGTCAGATGCGCCAGCATGGGGACGCCATACGCCTCTTTGATATGTCTGGCAATCTCCAAGGTATATTGGCTCGTACCGCCCCCGGCACCGTAAGTCACGCTCATAAAGGGCGGCTGCAGCGCAGCGATCTGCTCAATTGCGTGCTCCACGCTTGCAAAGGCAGAGTCAGTCTTGGGCGGAAAGACCTCAAAGGAGAGGGAAAGTTTGTCGTTTTGCAAAATATCGGTTAGTTTCATAAGTGTATGCTCCCAAAATAGGTTACAATAATTATACACCTTTTGCAAAACCGTGTCAAGAGTTCTTATGGCACCGCTTGACAAGCAAGTGCCAACATGGTATAATTTACACATAACCTTTGAGAAGTGGAGGATTATTATGGTGAAAATGACAATAAACCGTATCCTGTGTGCGATGCTTGTGCCGGTATTGATGGTTGGGTGTCTGATCATTCCAACGATTGCTGCTGACAGCGCCATTACCGAAAAGACTCCTGCCGGTTGTGTGAACGTGGCCGAGGGGGCGACCGTTTCGGTTTCCAAGGCATCCTCCAAGATGTCCGGAGAAAACTCGTATGAGATGGCGGGCGAGAATTGGTGTAAGGCCATGCTGGTGGACGGCAAGATGAATACCGGTTGGTCAACCAATCCGTATGACGTTGAAACGGATAAGACCAAGCCCGTTGCACTGACGCTCGATCTTGGGGACGTAACCGAGATCCGCCGCGTGGTGCTGTTTCCCACGGGCAGCGGAAAGAATTTCCCCGTGACGTACACCATCTCCACGTCCGTGGATGGGCAGAAGTATACCGAGCAGGTGCAGAGTGTGGGGAATCCCGGTGTAAACAAAACCCCCAACGTGCATGATTTTGCGCCCGTGCAGGCAAGATACGTCAAGATCAACGTGACCGAACGTTATGCGGTGGAATCCGCGGGCGCAGGTCAATCGTCTGACGGACTTCTGGTACAGCTTGCCGAGGTTGCCGTATACGGTAAGGCTGTACAAAAGGCCGTGCTCAACAAGCATGCGCTGGAGTTGACCCCCGGTGAGAGCTCGCAGCTTTCCATGCAGCTCTCCGGCTTTTCCAACGCGCCTTCTGTCAGTTGGAAATCCGACAATGATGCGGTTGCCACGGTAGATGCAAGCGGAAAGGTGACGGCCAAGAGCAAGGGTACTGCCACAGTGAGCGCAACGGTGGGTAATCTGACCGAGACTTGTACCGTGCAGGTGGTAGAGGAGAAGAGCAGATTTGACGAGAATATCATGATTTCGATCTTCTGGCCGCCCACAAAGGACTATATCAACGATGAGCAATACAAGCTGATGGCGGATGCCGGCATTACCTACGTGATGGGTTCGGGCGACGCGCTGGGAGCAAAGGAAACCCAGGAGAAAATGCTTGCACTTTGCGAAAAGTACGGCATGCTCATGACTGTTGGTGATGACCGTCTTGGCGGAAATCTTTTGCGCATGAGCGCGGATGAGATCAAGGCTGTGGTGGATGAATATCAGGACGTGCCTGGTGTGGGCGGTTACTACATGCTGGATGAGCCGTATAATCCCAACACCTTTATTGAGGCGTACCGTGTGCTCAAATCGGTTGAGCCGGATAAGTATATGCATCTCAACTTCCTGCCCTCCGGTTCGTATCCCAATCTGGAAACGTATATCAGCCAGATGAACGACTGGTGCAAGCTGTGCGCTTCGACGGGATATCCGCTGGACTACCTGATGTATGACCGTTATCCTTACGGTGTGGCTGCCGGCAGCATGGACAGAGCGGGATTCCTTTCCAACATGGATGCCTGCCACGACGTAGGTCTTGCAAACGACGTCAAGACCGGTGCGTATATTCAGAGTATTTGCATCCCCGGTGGCTTCCGCCGTCCTACCGACAGCGAGATCCGCTATGAGATCTACATGTATCTGGCATACGGCTATAAGCAGATCTCTTACTTTACCTGGTTTACTCCCGTGGATCGCTCCGAGCCCTTTGAGGACGGTATCATTTCCTCTACGGGTGTACCCAATAAGCATTATGCGGCAGTGTCCGAGATCAACCACGAGGTATTGGCACTTGGCAAAACGCTGATCAACTGTGATGCGCTGGAGATCTACCTCAACGGTGAGACCTGGGGACAGGAAAGTATTCCCGAGGATTTCCCGCTGCAGCCCGATGATAATAAAAATTATACCGTATCTCTGCTCAAGGACAGAGAGAGCGGAAGAAACTACCTGATGGTAGTGAATAACAACTTCTCTAAAAAGCAGACGTTCTCGCTCAAGTTTGACGCTTCGATCACCTCGCTGGAAAGCGTCAGCAAGACCGATGGCAGCCTGTCCTCGGTTGCGCTGAACGGCGGCAAGCTGAGCCTTGAGCTGGCGGCAGGCGACGGTGTTCTGTTTGCATTGCCAGAGGGACTTGATTTTTCCAAGCAGATCACACAAGCTCCCATAGGCACCAACCTGGCAGCAGATGCCGAGATCACGTGCAACAGCTCAACAGGTACTTCGGATCAGTACATGGATAATCTCAATGACGGTAACCGCGAATGCGAAGCCGGCGGTACACTTGGCTGGGTTTCCAACGGTACCAAGGAAACCGAGATCATTGTAGACGTCGGATATGCAACCAAGCTCAATCGTGTAGATATCTACCCCGCAGGCAGCGGCAAATCTCTTGGTAAGGGCTTTGGCAAAAAGGTCGTGATCAGCGTGTCGGAGGACGGTGAGAGCTGGAAGCAGGTGCATGAGCAAAGCGGCATCAATGCAAGAAGTGAGATTCCCAGCTTCACCTTCGATGCGGTCAATGCCCGCTACGTCAAGCTGGATATTTCGGAATATACCGGTGCTTTGGCGATTGCCGAGATCGAAGTCTTTATGGATGACGGCTCGGTGGGACCCGCAGGATCGGATAATACGCCTGCTGAAGAGATCATTTATACCGAGGGCATGAATATTGCCCTGAACAGACCCTTTGAGGTCTCCAGCCAGACCAACGAAACTTACGTTGCATGGGGCTGGGCGGGCAAGTTTATCAACGATGGCAATACAAATAACGGTTGGACCTCCAACGTCAAGATCCACGATAAGGCAGAGTCTACCGAGTATGTGATCATTGATTTCGGTGATTTGTTTGCCGTGGATAAAGTGGTCGTGCATCCCATTTCCGATTTGTGGCCTGAGGATTTTGAAATCTATTTGTCTTGCGACGGTGAGAATTGGATCTCGATTGACAAGCAGACGGGCAGCAAAAAGCCCGGAAAGCCGTACACGGTGGAGCTTTCCGAGCCTGTGAATGCCTGCATGCTGAAATTTGAGGCGACCAAGCTGCGCGCTACGGCTGCGGACGGCTACATGCTGCAGCTCTCTGAGATTGAAGCATACGGTATGCCTGTTTGTGACAAATCCGCACTGCAAAGCATCATGGATGAATACGTGGCTGCGGGCGGTGACACAAGTGCCGAGGCTTACGTCAAGGCACAGGCCGGCATGGATAACGCGCTTTTGACCTCGACCTCTATGGACGTGCTGATCCGCGCACTCAAGACGGTGATGCCTGCACCCGAACAGTCTACCGAGCAGAGCACCCAGCAGCCCGGTGAAACTACCCCCGATGACAGCACAGCACCCGACGCGGAGCAGAACAGTGAGCAGAGCAGTGAACAGACCACCGAGTCCGAAGAGGAGATCGGAGGCTGCAAGAGTTCGGCAACGTTCATAATTCCCGCAATGGCGATGGCGATGGCAGTCGTTTGCTTTCGGAAAAAGAAATATGGGGATAGCTGATGACAACAAAAATTTTCACTAAAGAAAATTTTGCGGAAATGGATTCCATGCATGATTCTGTTGCTACGCACATTACAATCGAAAACAGAACATTGGTTATTACATACGACAATCTCGACCAAAACGCAATATATATAAGCAAGAAATTAACGATTGAATATGAGATTGATTCTTATTGTGACGTTAGGTTTTTTAAGAATAACAAATACAAATTTATTGATTTGTTAGAAGAGAAGGATAAATTCTGTAAGTTGACAAAAAACTGCACGTTTATGTCATATAAATATGCTGTTGATTGCTTTAGAGAAATAACTTTGGAATTTACCATTCAAGGAAAAAACAAATACTGGTGTTTAGAAATAAGCATGGATCCAACAAAAATCACATATCATTGGGAATAAACTATATTCCATATGAAAAGGGGCTGCGTCAAATTGTTGACGCAGCCTTTGCTGTTTTATTTAGTTTTTGCTGGTCGAAACAACTTCCTGTCCGTCCACAACTCTCTGGGCATCCGAGATCAGCTTTTCCACAAAGGTGGAGAGCACGAAGAAGGAGCCCTGACCGTTCTTGGGATCGCCCGGATCGTCGGGGGAGTCCACAAGCTGGATGGTCATGTAGGATTTGAGGTTGGTGTAGCGATAGAAACGGTATATGGTGTGGCGCTCGGTGCCGTCGGGATCCATCGCGGTGATGGTCAGCTTGAGCTGACATTCGCTGTCAGGCAGAGCACGGAAGTCCGCCATTTCCTGTTCGGTCAGATCTGTTGCACCCTCTACAGAGGCGTACAGAAGTCCTTGATACATCTTGCGGAAATTATCGGCAGCAGTGGAATTCTGCTCCTTACCGCTGGCGGTGTGCAGTACCACTTCGTAATCCAGCTTTTGACCGTCGGCCGATACTACCATGTTGCCGGAGCTGACTGTGGAGAGATAGAGATAGCCCCATTCGCCCGTCTTGCTGTCAACCAGTACGTAAGAGCCGTCCGCGGTCTTATAGTAAGCACCGCTGCCCCATACGCCCAGCGTACAGTTGGAGGAGGAAGCCTTTGTCCAGCTCTTTTTCGCCACGTTGTAGACCTCGAAGTAGTTTTCATCCTCGTTGAATCGAAGGGGTGTATTTCCTGTGGGATAGAAGGTCACACCGTTTCGATCGGCACTGCCTATTACCATAGAGGAGGTGTCCTTGTCGGTAAAGTAGATCTTGGGAGTCAGCGTTTCAATGGTAAACCACGTGCCGGTGTTGTTATCGATCAGAATGTACTGATCGTCAGCTGTGATATATACCGTGCCGCTTCCCCATGAACCCATACCGTCGGACAGTTCGCTGCCAAGCTCACTGTCCTTGGGAAGCATGAACAGGTAGCCGCTCTTGGAATAGAAGTAATCGGTCAGATAAGCGGCCTTTCCTTCAATGGTGTTGGTGCTGATCACATCACCGCTGGCGTTGAGCACCTTGACGTCTGCACAAAGCTTATATTGATTCTTTGCATCCGCGCAGAAGTACATGTAATATGTGTAACGTCCCGTGTTCTGATCCTGCGTGGATTCAATGAACAGGTAGTCTCTTGCATACTTGGGATAAGGATATTGTACCGTGCCCTTGGTCGCATATTGTGCAGAAACCATATAATCGGAGGTTTGGATGGGGGAGAGCGCATTGCCGTCCTTGTCCACCAGTACGTACTTCCCATCCACCTTTTGCACCGTGTAGGAAAGCTCCGTGCCGTCAACCGTCGCGGTGTGTCCGTTTCCTCTGCCGGGTAAGAAGACCATTTGCGAGGTTGCGGAGTTGTCTATTGAGAACTTGATGTTGTTCTGTCCCCAGTTGTAGATTACATTCTGCACGTAGGCAATGTTGAGCTGCACGAAGTAGGAATCGTACCAATCCACGTCACTCCATTCCAGGAAGGGGATCGCACTTTCGTAAAGCTCCAAGATCATGGGCGTGTAGAGATAGAAGTATTCGCCGTCTTCGTCCTTGGTCATGATCTCACCGTAAGCGTAGTAAATGCCCGTGGAGGACTTGGCGCTGATGCTGATGCGGTTGTAGGTGGTGTAAGTGTTGCCGTCCTCATCGGTATCATCGAAATAATAGGACACGATGTGAGCAGGCTCCAGTACACCGTATTCGTCCATGGTATCCGCATCGGGGTCAAGCTTGACAACGCGCAAGGGCGTCAGCGAATACAAGCTGTAGAGTGCGTTGTTTACGTTATCAAAGTTGGGGAAGTAGCCCTGCATGTATTCCGAGTCGGTCTTGTAGGACATGGAAGAATACATGGTGTTCTCGCGCTCTTCCAGGTCGAGGTATGAGAAATCGCACACTTTTTTGGAATACTGCTCCAGTAGTGTATCGTAAAGCTCATCCGAAACCTTTGCGTAAGTTTCAGCCAATACTTTTTCATCGTAATTTTCGGGATCCAACAAATCCTCAATATCCAGTCCCAAACGCTCACAAGTCTCAAGCAGGATTGCCTGACCGATCTTGTCATGGTCAATGCCGCTTTGAATGATAAAGTGTTCCACGTCAAAATAGGTGTTCATGGAAGCGGGGTATGTGATCATGGGGGTCAGCAGCACCTCAATGGGCTGCAGGATGAAGTCCTCAATACCGGAGGCTGAGAGGATATAGATGGTGTTTCGGCCTTCGAGTTGAACGTAGTAGCCTGCACCCGAAACGATGGCGTCACCCACCAGTACGGTATATGCGGTGCCGTCGCCCGCGGTCACGGTGAAGCGAGCGGGCGCGTATTCGTACTCGTTGCCCTGTTCATCCTTGCGGGTCTGGGCTGTAAGACCGTATTCCGCAAATCGGATCGTACCGTCAGGTTCGCGGTCGGGATCGGAGAGTCTTTCCATGGAAAGAGTATAGCCGCAGGCGTTTGCCAGCGAAGCAAAGGATTCCAGACTGTACGTGGTGGTGCCGTACCCGTCAATATAGAAGGAGTTGGTGTCCTTTTCGCGGATGAAGGTGTAAGAGCCGTGGGCGTTGTGCACCTCGATTTTGTCAATGCGGTTGGCGGGCTTCTGACCGAGAGCGGACGACGCGTCGTAGGTCAACTGACGGAACATCATGACACGGCCTGAGTAGCCAACGACCTCAGAGCCCTCTGTTTCGACCACCGCGTAGACGCTGCATGCACCGGTTTCGGGATCGACCTCGATCAAAGAGTCGTTATCGGTTACAAAGTAGCCGTCGCTGTCCTGAGGAAGGGGATGAAAGGTCCAGTTGGGGAATGAGCCCTCCAGATGGCAGAGCTGATACACACCGTCGATCTTTTTGACGTAGTATTGCGTGGTGACTACCTCGACCTGTCCGTCCTCTGTTACGATTCGGATCTCCTCGGTGTAGGTCAGAATACTGACCAGTGCGCGAACGCCGATCAGCACGGCGATCAGAATGGCAAAGCTGACAGCCAGCGTGATGGCTGCATTCTTTTGCATACGGTAGAGCGACTTTTTCTTGGCCGCCTTCCGTTTGATCCAGTGTGCGTAAAGGACCAAGTCGGTTGTGGGTACGTCACCCGGTACGTACTTTTGTCCCTTGCCGCCCTCTTGGGTGTACCATCCGTCGAAGGTGTAATCCTTACGCTGCGGAATTGGTAGCGTGGGCAGAGGATCACCCACTTTGACCTCCAGGGAGCGGCGGGAGACCTCGCCCTTTCCCGGACGGAACACAAGGGTGAAAATTTGTTCTTGTATCATAAATATTTTCTCCTGACGTTTTTGTAAATACCAACGCCGAAGCAGATCAACGCGGGGATGACGGCAAGCGCGATCATAATGGGCATGGGATTGTTGGTAGACGTCACAGTCTCTGCAATGTCATATACCATAAAGGCCTTGAATTCCAGGGTGACCGGAATGACCTCGCGGCCCATGGAGCGCAGCGTACCGAGAACGACGTCGGCATTGCCGTAAGCATCGGAGGCAAGCACCGTGTCGGACAAAAATTCGGTCGATGCAATGCAGCAAACGTAAGAGGGCTCCTGTGCTACCGAGTAGTTGGTTTCCTGCGTGGTGCGGTTTTCCACGGTCAGAGTCATCAGACTGAAGGGGTATTGACCGGCAGCCTCGTATACTTCACCGTCCACCATGCCGTTGGCGGTTGCGGGAGCGGTAAAGATGTTGTGCATGGTGCGCGAAATGCCGTTTTTGTGGTAGGAATAGTAGGTGTAAGCCTGCGTATCGGTGGTTTCATCCTCCAGAATATAGGTGATCTCATAGTTTTCGGCAGGCTTGATGGCGGTTGCCTGATTGAAGATCACGGTAGGAGGATAGCCCGTGTCACGCAGATCGGAGGTGAAGGAAGCGCCCTTACCCAGCGTTTCATAGGTGGCGATCAGGGCGTAGCCCTCTCCGTCCACGTTGGCTTCAGCATCCTGCAGCAGGTAATTTTCGGAAAAGCCTGCGCTGTCCGTTTTGGCTGCTACCGTAATGCCCCAGAACTCCAGATACTCCTCCAGATTGGGGAGCGAGGGCGTGTCGGGATCGCAAACGTACAAGAAGGAATAAGCCTTATCCAAAAAAGCGTCCAGCTTGTCGATCTCATCGTGGTCGTCGGCGGCGTCACCGAAAAAGTCGGTCTGCGGCGCATAGGTAATGATCAGTCGGCAGTTTTCGGGGATTTCCTGATTGGCAAGGTCCAACGTTTGTACTTCAAAGCCCGCAGCCTCTACCAGCTTGAGAAATTCGGTCTGCCCTTCAATGCTTTCACCGTGGTTGACGGTCAGACAGGCAATGGGGGACTCAGCGCGGGTAACGGCCAGGATTCCCGAGGTCAGCTTCTTTTCTCCGTTGTATGCCCAAGGCTCGGAGGCAGTGTCGTTTGCAGTGAACAGGGCGTCCACGGTAAACACGCGGTATTCCGTACCAAAGGATACGATGATGTTGGAGGAATAGATGTTGGTAGCACTTGTGGCCTTGAATTTCTGAATAGCCGAGGGGTTTTTGACAATATTGATATATTGCACGTCAATATAGTCGGAAAATTCCTTTTGCAGGCCAAGTGCGGTATAGTGAATGTAACGAGTGTACTGATTGTCGTTAAGCGTGTCGGGATCGGTGCAGAAGATGATCTCCACCTTCAAGGGTTCCTGTCCCTCTTTCGCGCGCTGCTCGTTGACAGCGTCAACGGCACCGGGCAGGTTGTTTTCCAAAAGCGTGATGCAGGAGTCCGAAACGGTATAGAGCGTACCCTCTTGTGAGAGATAGCGGGGAATGGCAAAGTCAATGAACCAAAGCCCCTTGGCAGCAAGTGCGTGAAATCCTGCGTTAAGCAGCAGTACGCCGAGGATGACCAAAGCACTCACGGCATAAAAAACGGTTTTTTTGGTGAACTTATGCATCATGCGTGCTTCCTCCTTATCAGAATGATCAAGCCTGTTGCAAATGCGATCAAGGCGGGAACGGTTGCCAGAACGACGGTAATGTAGGTCTTTTGGGCTACCGTGATGGTATCAATGGTGGAATCCGCAAAGGGCTTGGAGGTCAGTGCTGTGGGAATGCGGTCGTTGCCGATGGTTTCGATCGAAGCAAGCAGCACGCTGCCGTTGCCGTATACGGGAGAGTTGAGCGCGTCCTCGTTTGCAAAGGCCGTGGAGGTACAGGTCAGAATGTAGCCTGTGCCGCCCGATACCTGTTTTTCCGAGAGTGTCATCATAATGAACGGATTTTCAGCGGAGGCATACGCTGCCGCAGCACCGCCTGCCCATGCCTCGGCACTTTCGCTTGAGGTCAGAATGGGAGAGAGCGTGCAGCCATCCTTTTGGTATGTGCCTTGGCCGGTTGCGGTAAAGCCCGTGGCGGGGGAGATACAGGTCGCACCCGAGAAAACAACGGGGCTGTAGCCTGCTGCCTGTGCAATATTTGCACCGCGCTGTGTGGTTGTGTAACTGCCAAGCACGGTATAGCCGTCCACCGACAGTGATTGTGAGGTGTCCTTGACGGTGTAACAGTGCTCGATGCCGCCCACCTCGGTATGCATAAAGTCAATGCCCCAGCCCTCAAGGAAGGTCTCGAAGTTGACAAAGCTGCCCGCAACAAAGGTGTCGGAGTTAACGAATACCATGTAAGCACCGCCGTTTTCCATGTAAGCATCCAGCTTGACGATCTCGTCCTTGACCGAAATACCGTCGTTGACGGCAAAGTCTTTGACGGGATTGTAGGTGATCAGCAGCTCGCAATCCTCGGGAATCTCAAAATTCATCAGATCGAGGTAGGAGTAGCGGTAGCCTGCATCCACCAGCAGGTTGAGGAAGGAGTTGTCGTACAGCGTCTCACCGTGATTGACGGTCAGATATGCCATGGGGGTGTTCTTTTGTGCCACGTGCAAAATACCTGTCGCAAGACTTTTCTCACCGTTGTAGGCAATGGGAGTCTCGGTATCTGCACTGTTGAATACGTAAAAATCGTTCAAAGGACGCAGTACAAAGCGGTCACCGTACGCAATGACCACGTTGGTGTCTGCATATACGTTGTATTTCTTGGCAAGGGAAGGGTGGTTCCAGATGTTGATAAATTCGATCTCAATGTGATCGGGGAATTCCTCTGCAAGCTCGGTAGCTGTGTTAAGCAGGTATTCCTGTACCAGTTCCTCTTCCCATGCGGCCTTGTCGTCGCAGAAAATGATTCTGATCTTTTGATCCTCAGTCAGCGCAGCGTTATCCGCGTCGATCAAGGGAATGATGTTGTCCGCCACGTAATCGCAACAGTCGTCCGAGAGTGTAAACGTTCCCGATGCCGTCATGTCGATGTACCAGGAGTAGCGCTGCGCCAACGTCTGGAAGATGACGTTGGTTATGACTACTACGGCAATGACGCATATAGTCAGGATCACGGACAACGAGCCATAGCGAAAGCGGCGGCTTGTCGCTGATCTTCTCATTGATAAATCCCTCCGTTATCAGCCCCAACGGCGCTTTTCGTATACTCTGACGGTCAAGAACAGGAATACGAAGGTAATGGAGAGGTAATAGAGCAGGGCAGAGAAGTCGAACAGACCGTAGCTGAAGGTGTTGAAGCGGCTGAGCACCGAGAACCAGTCCACAACAAAGCGGATCCAGTAAACGTCGATCAGCGTGTTGACAAAGCTCAGCAGCACCATACCAAGAATGACCGAAATGGTGATCACGGCTGCAGCCAGCTGGTTTTCGGTCAGAGCCGAGATGAACGTACCAATGGCAATGAATGCAGCACCGATCAGCAGGATGCCGATCAGACAGCCCACAACCTGACCGGTCACGGGGCCGATGTGCGTGGTGTTATAGGATTCGTTGCCGCGCTCGATTGAAGCAAACGCGTAGATCGGAATGAAGTTGATGCAGGAGATGAGCAGGGAAGAGGCAAACAGCGTCAGCGCTGCCAAAAACTTGCCCATGACCATGCTTGTGATCGAAATGGGAGCGGTCATGAGCAGCTGCTCGGTGCGCAGCTTTCTCTCTTCTGCAAACAGACGCATGGTCAGAAGCGGAATGAGAATGACAAAGGCAAAGATCATCATCATAAAATACGATGAGGTATCATAGCTGGAGGATACGATGGTGGTATAGCAGCAAAGCAGGGCTGAAATGATAAAGAACACACCCGCAAACACGTATCCGATGGGATTGATGAAATAAGAGCGCATCTCTTTTTTATAGATGGCAAGCATATTGTATAATCACGGCGAAAGAGTCGCCGTTCTCCTTTCGAAAAATTTTTGCGGGGAGTTATTCCTCGTCCTCGATTTCGGTGGCATCGGCAGCGGCACGCTTTTCGGCTCCGCCCTGTACCAGTGTTTCGGCCACCTGTTTTTCCAGCGCGTCCTTGCTGCCGGAGCGACGGCGCGCGGGCTTTCCGGGACGCAGTCTTTCCTCGGCAGTCTTGTCCACAACTGTGATGAAGATGTCCTCAAGGCTCATGCCGAGTGCTTCCAGGCCGATGATAGCCCAGCCTTTTTCGGCCATGGAGTAAAACAGCTTTTTGCGCACGTCCACACCGTATTCGCTCTCGATCATGTAGGTGTAAGCCTCTCCGTCACGCTCAGCCAGCACCTCAGCGTATGCAATGCCGCTCATGCTCTTGAGCGCTGCCAGCACCTCGCGCGAGGGGCCGCAGATCTTGACGTTGAAGCGGCGGTTGTTTTCCACAGCGCGGGAGATGTTTTCGGTCAGCTCGTCTGCCACGATCTTACCCTTGTTGATGATTACGATTCTGTCGCAAACGGCCTGTACCTCCTGCAGAATGTGGGTGGAGAGAATGACCGTGTGACCCTTGCCCAGCGTTCTGATCAGGTTACGGATCTCAATGATCTGTTTGGGGTCAAGGCCGATGGTGGGCTCGTCGAAAATGATGACCTTGGGATTGCCGATCAGCGCCTGTGCAATGCCTACGCGCTGCTTGTAGCCCTTGGACAGGTTGCGGATGACTCTCTTGCGAACGTCCGAGATCTTGACCACCTCGCATACCTCTGCGATATGCTGCAGGCGGGGCAGGGTGCAGCCTTTGAGCTCGTAGTTGAAGTTGAGATATTCGTCAACCGTCATGTCTAAGTACAAGGGGGGCTGCTCGGGCAGGTAGCCGATCAGCTTTTTGGCACCCAACGGATCAGCCAGGATGTCAATGCCGTCGATCGAGACCTTGCCGGACGTGCCGGAAAGATACCCGGTCAAAATATTCATGGTTGTGGATTTGCCGGCACCGTTAGGACCCAAGAAGCCAACGATCTCACCCGACTCCACCGAGAAGCTGATATCGTCTACAGCGCAGTTGGAGCCGTAGTTTTTTACCAGATGTTCGATTTTTATCATGATCATAGATCCTTTCAAAAGTTTTCATAACTATACAGAGTACACTATACCATAAAATTGTAAATTGCCTGTGAACATATGGAAAAATCAGTATCATTATAATAAAAAAACGCCCGTTGGCGTTGGGTCTGAAAGATGATTCGCCCGGTGTCAACCGGATGCGGAGTTGCGAAACAACGCCACGTCAGGTTGACACCGGGCAAACTCTGTATTTCAGGAAACATATCCCGATGCGATTGCGTCGAGCGGTAGAATTTAAGGAGCGATAGTGGATTTGTGACCGCATTTTCTCTTTTAAGGCGAATGCATTTTATTCTTATTTGGATTCATGATCAGATCGGATGATTTATCTTGATATCCAATCTGTCAGCCAATTCATTCAAATAGTTCAGATGCGCTCGCAAATAACCGTATGATCGCCAGCCCTCATGTCCTTTGTATTCCTGTGCTTTGCTTTCGTAATATTCATTAAAGGTGCTTTCCGCTTTCTCAAGATCTCCCAACCGTCCCCAGATCATGGCTTCTTCCAACAGTATCAAGCGATTGTTAAAGGCATCCAAACGAGGGTAGCTTCTACGGTTTTCAAGAACCGCAGCACGGCTGTTCAGTGCGTTGAATGCAGGGATGATGTATGCTCTGATCTGACGAAGGATATCGCTTGTGATTTCCTGAACCGAATCGTGGAGATCGTAATAGTCCTCTTTTTGACCTTCCATCTCTTTCAGACAGCTGCGTATATTGCACCAAGATTCGGGATAATATTTTTTCACATTCTCCTCGGGTTCGAAGCTTCTCAGCTCGCATTCCGGAACACGAATCCCAATATGCACCCACAAAACGTCATAAACGCTCTTTGACGGACATCCGATTTGAAAATTGATAACCTGAGAAATATCTCCGTCCACAAATCGGTGAAGAGTGCATCCGTGTTTTTTGAAGCCCAACGGCTTTACCTCTGCGTATACCGCTTTTTCAATCTCGTCAACGATGGATTTGGTATCAAGCTGCTTGTCCTTTTCAAAATACATGCACATCTCTCCCTCTGTGTGTTCATCGGAATAAAACGATACGGGTTCAGCTTTCGATCAGCTCCCAATCAAAATAAATATAGTTTGCTTTTTCATCCATATCCCATGGATACGTAGAAAGATTCAACAGATATGCGGCCGGCGGCTTGGTGACGTATTGCTTGAACTCCTTCGCCACGTCCCAGAATTCGTCCATCGTATAAGAGGCAGGAAGCTTTTGAAGTACGGCTTTGAAATCGGCCTCTTTTTCTTTTGGTAAACCAAACCAGCAGTTGCTTACCATTGGCTGCAGCTTTAGCTCCGCTTTGTCAAATTTTTGCTTATACGCAGGATTTTCGGCAAAATATTTTTCGATTGCAATACGAACATCGTCGGAAACAGGCTTGATCCATGAGGAATCCTCATAAGAAAAATAAATTCTCGGCTTCATTTTATCGGTAAAGCATTTTTTCAAAATAGCCCAATGCCCAATCATTTGCCCTTTTTTCAGGCAGACATTCTCGCCAACATAGTCCTCGTCGGCAAATTTGGGTTTGATATCGACAAGCTGCCAATATCCGGATCCGTATCCCGTCACGTAATCTCCGATTTTTATTTGGTTCATAAAAGCACCGCCTTTTTTATGATTTGTAAAACTCAAAACAAGGATTTGTGATCGTTCATGTATTCTCGGATGTTTTCCAATCCGTCGTCAAATGCCAGAAACGTTTGATCTTGTTTTTTGATTTCGGCAACGTAATAGAACTCCGTATCCATATAGATCCAAGTGGAGCATTTCACGGTAATGCTGTCGCCCTTGCGTATTTCCTCTTTTGCAAAGACTTGGCCAAGAGCTTGGCAGTTATCGCCCACCAACTCCAATCTGATCTCTTCACTATTCGCTTCGGAAGCATCAAAAACCGATTTATCCTCAACCGAAACGTACAGATAAATGCGGTCATCCTCTTGTTTATATGAGCAAAAGGTTGCGTTGATGGCGACATAATGATCCCGGTTACCGAGATGCTCACGCATCATTCCGTTATATCCGCTGCACGCGGTCATGCCGGGCAGCAGGATCATTGTAAGCAAAAGCAATAACAGTCTTTTCATTTGTACCAATCTCTCCTTTGCGGTGTTGATTGAATTGCGAACAAAAGGCGTCCAACAAGATCAGTATTTAATCATTGAACCGTTTAGCCATTTCTTCCACGTCATATTCGAGAAAATACGGTTTCAATCTGCCATAAAATTCTCGCATCTTTTCCTTTGTCGCAAAAACAATATCACAACCTCTATCATCATAGATGCTTAAAATACATTCGTTTTCAAAGGACACAAAATGTACAGTCCTTGATCCCCACGAGAAATTTTCTATTGCTCTTTTTTTGTAAGGATACTTGGCATCTGTATAGCAAATAATGCGATTCTTTTTAACATTGTTTTCTTTTTCATCTTGGTCAAGCGGAATGTTAAAGATGACGGTGTTATCATATTCGTTTATATGCTGTGCAAGGAATCTTATGTTCTTTTTGAAATAACCGATGGTATGATTGATATTGATTCCATTCCACGAAGAAAGGTCTTCGACGTAATGATCAAAAAATATGGCATCGGGCGAATTTTGAAAAAGAATATCAAATATTTCAAATGCTCGTTTCTTGGCGTTTTTCAAATATACACGCTTAGAATCGCCTATTCCCAATTCACATCTGAGTGCAAAAGGGTGATTATAAAACCAAGGTTGTTTATACGAAAACGATGCGTCGGTAATCAATCTTTCGATTTCGCTGTTTGACTTGTTCTTTGCATTCATTAAATCCATTAAATCACCGCCTTTCTGCCGTTATTATATCACACTTTTATTAACAAATCAAGGCGCAAGCCTTGTATATCATCCGCAGCTTGCCTGCGGTATGGAATCATCTCGAAGGGATGTATGTCCTCAGCCCGCAGCTTTCGATGAAACTTTAATGGATTGTAGCCGCCATGGGCGGCTACAGAATGATTAAATTTCTATAATGAATTTCTCATAGGCGTTTACGTACTTTGTTTTATTACTTTCAATCGTCCTCGGCGTTCTTCCGTAATTCAGGTGATTATGTCCGTAAACAAAATACGCAGGCTGTGTTTTTTCAACAAAATCCCTGATAGATTGATATCCCTGATGAGTTGTGTCTTGTCCGTCTCCTATTCCAAAAGCAGGATAATGAGAAATAATAATATCGACACTTGTATTGCGCTTGTTCCTTTGATATAGCCTCTTTAGTTTTTTGCACATTTCTGCTTCGGATAGAATATGTCCATTTCTGTGTTGACATCCTATGCCTATAATTCTGATACCTGACACCTCTACGCTTTTCCACTCAATAAACTCTTTATCAAACAGGCCGGTTTTATAAGTATCATGATTTCCTTTTACATAAAACAAAGGCTTTTTTAGCTTTGTTCTAATAGTTTCTAAATAACTATATGGCAAATCACCCACTGATAAAATAAGGTCAATATTTCCAAGGCCGTTTTCAGCAAAATATTCCGTAAGGAATTTGCTTTCCTCATCAGCTATGACTAACACCTTCATTTCATCACCTCGTTTTTGACAATATTCGGTATCTTTGCGTGATTGATTATATCATACATTCGCAAATAAATCAATGCGCAAGCCTTGTATATCATCCGCAGCTTGTTGCGGCATATCATCAAGCCGCAGAGGATGCGGAATGCACGCTGCGCGTGATGATATCTAGCCCGAAGGGCTGATGATATGCACCGCACGTTGTGCGGTGATGATATGCCAATCCTGCGAATTGGATAAAAAACGATGCGTTTGCATCGTTTTTTGGCGGATTCGTGACCACTTCTTCGCAGAGCGGTATCCGCTCTGCGAAGGACAAAGGTCGAATGAGGCATAACCGAGGCTCGTGGTCATCCGCGACCTTTGCATCGGTGGGCTCAGGTCGCCATCCCCCACCAACACCAAAAGCCCGATGCATGCGCATCGGGCTTTTGGTGTTGGTGGGGGATGGTGGATTCGGACCACCGAAGTCAGTGACAACAGATTTACAGTCTGCCCCCTTTGGCCGCTCGGGAAATCCCCCATATATGGAGCTGGTGAACGGAGTCGAACCATCAACCTGCTGATTACAAATCAGCTGCTCTGCCATTGAGCCACACCAGCACATTCTCACGAACAGAGTCTCGTGAACGGAACATGCAGTATTATAGCAGATACTTTCTCGTTTGTCAAGTGCTTTTTGAAAAAAATTTTGACAAATTATTTTTTATTGTTTTTGCTTCAAAATTTCACAAAGCGTGCGGTCGTACGTCAGCACGACAACGTTCCCGTCCGCGTCATAAACGGCAAGCACCTTCCCGGGGACCATGTCGGCACAATAAATAAAGACTTCTCCGCCATCCTGTGTTGCCTCGATTTTGGGATAACCGTTCTTTTTTGTCGCACGCATAGGTCTGGCATCCACCTGCACGATATCGCGCAAGGCAAGGCGACAGACCACGCGCTGCTTGCGGCCGCCTACTGTTTCGATCACTTCAAGATCATAGATCTCCTCTCCGTTTGCATCAAAAATGCCACCGGGCTGCACGGTGTACGTATACTGTCTGGCTATATATTTGGAATACAGATAAATGCCCGCGGTCAGAATCAGCACGCTGATCAACTGTGCTGCGATTGTGACGAAGGGCAGGCTTTCCTGCCCGATCGATACGGCAAAAAGCCCAATGCCGCATGCAAAGCACGCACCAACGGCAGCGGCTGTCAGCTTTGATTGTTTTTTTGGGGTAACAGAATACATTTATTTCTCCTGATATAGCTGCGCGGCAAGTGCCAGCAGCGTGTCTTTTTGGTTGATTTCGGGAGTCTTCATAACCTCGGCCAAAAGCGCGTTCAGAATAGTCCCCATCTCGCGCCCTTTGGGAATGCCGATCGCTGCAAGATCAGCACCGTTCACAGCAAGATCGGAAACCCTGACGCAGACGCCCAGATCGAATTGCTCTCTGACCGTTTGTGCAAGCGCAGCCGTATCCTCACCGCGATACGTGCGCAAGGCAAGCGCGGGGATAATCAGGTTGCCATACTCAGCAATCAAGGTTCTGGCAAACAAAGGGGTATTTTCAAGCGTCCGTCCGCGCAGCGAAAGCACGTGGCTTACGTATTTGCTGTCCGTTCCCGAAAATTTGAGATCCGAAAGCGTACTGCGTACCGCGGCATCGGACTCGTTGTAAAGCAGATAGGCAAGGCGCAAAAGCGGATCTGCTGCCGGCAGAGCGTTTACACCCTTGGCAGAGGCTGCCACGTCAGCATGCGGGAATACGTATTTTAACAGCCCCCACTTTTTCATGATCTTAACAGCCTCTTCGGGGTCGGGGTTTTGCAAAATGCCCATCAGCTCCTCGCGCACGCGCTCACGCGAAATGTTTTTGAGTAATCCCGCGCGTGCATACATGGCGTTACAGGTCTTGCGTTCAATGCCAAAGCCCAGGCGCACGGCAAAGCGCACACCGCGCAAAATGCGCAAAGCGTCCTCACCGAAGCGGTTCATGGGATTTCCCACGCAACAGATGACCCCAAGCTCAAGGTCTGCGCATCCGTGAAAGGGGTCAATGAGCTCCCAACCGCCTGCAACCGGGGTGGCGGCCATGGCGTTGATTGTAAAATCACGACGCGCAAGGTCCTCTTGCAAGCTGGGGGTGAATTTTACGCTTTCGGGATGACGGGAATCCTTGTAATCTCCGTCCACGCGGAAGGTGGTGCATTCAACCGTCACGCCATCCGATAGCACCGAAATGGTGCCGTGCTTGATGCCGGTGCGAAAGGTCTTCAGGCCTGCGGCAAGGGCTGCCTGTTCGGTCTGCTCGGGAAGTGCCGAGGTTGTCACGTCCCAATCCTTGGGCGCGCTGCCAAGCATGCAGTCGCGTACGCAGCCGCCAACAATATATGCTTGATGACCCGCCTTGTGCAAAGCCTCCAGCACAGCATGCACGTAAGCAGGGCAGGGAATTTGAATGATCACGACGACACCTCGCTTTGTGTTGATTATGGTTTATTTCAATCAGGAAAGATGCTTTGCAACAAACGACCTGATTACACCTTGGAACGTTTCCGTCTGCTTATACATACCGTTTCCGTGGCTGCAGCCGGGCAGAATGACGATTTCGGTAGGCTGTGGGTTGCGCTTTTGCAGCTCGGCAAAATCTTGCTCTCGGTTTTCGTTGCTGCCGGCGGCAAGGAGCAGGGGATATTTGCAGTTCTGGATCGGCTCCATAGCCTCGAAATCCCGTGCATCCACACCGAACGTTTTCTTGTAAAGCGCGATCGCGTGTGCGGCAATCGGATCGGCGTCCTTCTTGAATACCTCGTGCGCAATATTGCCAAAGAAACCCGCGATGCTTATGCTCGGAGCATCTGCAATCAGACAACGTACACCGGGGCATTCCTTGTCACACAGGTCAAGCACAATGCCGCCGCCCATGCTCAAGCCATGCAGGATGATTTGTCCGTCGGGCGTCATTTGGTTGACAAGACCGATCCAATCCATGACGTCAAGATGTTCAAGGCCGCCAAACGTAATGTATTTTCCCTCGCTCGGTCCATGCGCGCGCTGATAAGGGATCAACACGTTGTATCCCAGCGAATGATAAAACAGTCCGGGGAACGCCCACTCGCGCTCTGCGTGGCTGGTGTATCCATGGACACAGATGACTGTGATCCTGCTGTTCTTGCAAGGGTAGTAAACACCTTGCAATATCAAGCCGTCGCGGCTTTTTAGCTGCAGCGTTTGATGCTCCAACTCGCGGATGGTGCGCAGGGAATCGTGCACGGTTGAGATGGTGTCATACCACGAATCACTCGGATCGACCATGGCGTAAGCCTTATCAATATCGGGGCGACCGAGCAGCTTTTCAAAAAGGATCTTCGCCTTGATTTTTTCGAACATATCGTCACCTGCTTTTCGGAGAGTATGGTTTATTATAACACAGACAGGGGGAGTTGTAAAGCAGCGAAAGACTTTTTTTGAAAATCCTATTTACAAACGCAAAAAAGTATGCTATACTGAATGGGTCAAGGGGCATTAGCGCAGTTGGGAGCGCACAACACTGGCAGTGTTGGGGTCAGGGGTTCGAATCCCCTATGCTCCACCAAAAAGCAACAGGAGAGTCCAACGGACTCTCCTGTTGCTTTTTGCCGGAATTGCACCGATCGAACCCCGCATAAGCGGTGCCGCGCACCGCGACATGCAGATTTGCGCAGGTTGTGTAAGCACTTTCTGTGACCATTGGCGCAAATATGGGTTCAGAATCCCCTATGCTCCACCAAAAAAGGATGACGGGGTACGTCAGTACCCCGTCATCCTTTTTTGCCTTGAGTAATACGATGAAGAACCCCGGCATAAGCGGCATAGCCGCGACATGCAGATTTGCGCAGGTTGTGTAAGCACTTTCTGTGACCATTGGCGCAAATATGGGTTCAGAATCCCCTATGCTCCACCAAAAAAGTCGTATCAATCGGGCTGATGAATTAGCGGTAAAATAGCAGGGATTTGTTCAAGCACGAACAGATTCCTGCTGTTTTTTGTAGAAGTAAGACGTGAAAGAGCGACCGTACGGTAACCTCATCCGTCGCTACGCGCCACCTTCCCCAGCGGGGAAGGCTTATTTTGTGCGTCCGTCTTATTCGATTATCCGCTTCGGGACACCTTGTTGAGCCTTCCCCGCTGGGGAAGGTGGCGCGTAGCGCCGGATGAGGTCACCATGCGGACGCTCCGTCACCGAAGCGGATAACACCTCGCATTTGAAAAGCCACCACGCAAAAACGTGATGGCTATAATCATATTACCGCTAATATTGCAGCCCCATAGGACAATGTCATTAAGTTAAGGAGTTGCTATCCCCGCCCCTGTCATCCTCGAGCAAGCATTCCCATTTTTAAGATTCTTCGCTGCGCTCGAGAATGACAAAAATGGGAATGCGCAGCGAAGGATCTTGGGGCGGGGGCGCATCATAGTTTCATAACTTAATGATATTGCCCCACAGGATACGACTTTTTTTATCCAAGTCGCAGACTTGGCATATCATCACCGCACGAAGTGTGGTGGATATTATCAGCCCTTCGGGCTGGATATCATCACGCTCTGGCGTGTATCCTCTGCGACTTGATGATATGCCACTCTTAGAGTGGATGATATGCAATTTCTTCGAAATTGATGATATACAAGGCTCACGCCTTGATTTTAGTTAGTTTTTATGCTATAATAACCTAAAAGAAGTGATATTATGCCAAAGAATTACTTGCTCATACATTCTGAACAACTTGCAACCGATATAGAATTACTTTGCCAGAACATAAAAGCTCCGTCAAATACTTTGTTCCAAATTCGAAAAAGTTCAAGCAGTATTTACGCCAATATCCGCGAAGCAAATTACGGACAAAGTAAATCTGACATGGTTTCAAAGTTTGAAATTGCACTAAAAGAATGTAGCGAAACGGAAGGTTGGTTAAAACTACTCTTTAACACAAACGCGATAGATGAAGAAGTATTCAAAGCTTATCGCAACCTTTGTGGTAGAATTAGACGAATGTTGATTTCAAGTTGTAAAACGCTAAAGGAAAGTGCCAAATGAAACCTTTATGTAAAAAAATATACATCGATAAAATAGTTGAAATTGTTGTGTTAATCATCGGAAGTGTGCTTGACACATTTCTCATCGTCAATATGGGTAAGGATCTGTTTTTTCTGATCTTTATTATACCGTTTACAGTAATGCTTTCATACTTTTTAATAGATTCCATTTATTGGGTTTTCCAACCTGATGTGTTGATTTATCAATATGAAACCGGAATAGTAATTCAACGAAACAAAAAGATTGAATATACAGAAATAGAACGGGTTTATTATAAAAATTACATACACAAAAAACGTTATGGCAACTATTACAAAGATACTTACAGCGGAATAATCTTTATACAATTGAAGTCCGGTAAAGTATATAAGATAAGGAATGCATTTTATCCTTTAGAGGTGGTAGATGCACTTTCTCGCATAAAACAACAGAAAAAATTCAGATAGTTGACATTTTATCTTCTAAAGACTATAAAATTTGAACCTATCGTTTAAATTGAACCCATTTGCCCCCAAATGAACCCATCAGTATTTTGTATCCTTTTCATCAATTACTCACAAAAAAGGATCGCGGGGTATGTCAGTACCCGTCATCCTTTTTTGCCTTGAGTAATACGATGAAGAACCCCCGCATAAGCGGCAAAGCCGCGAGAAAAACAAAAAAACTTTCAAATCCCGTTGTCAAAACCGATCAAATATGATAAAATATGAGATATAGACCAAATAAAGAAAGAGGAACCTGTTATGCATGATAAGCTTACAAAAATAGATATACAGAAAATGGAGGAGGAGCTTGAGGAGCGTCGCCGCCGCATTCCCGCGCTGCGCGAGGAGGTCAAGCGTACGCGCGAGTACGGTGACCTTTCCGAGAACGACGAATACCGCTGCGCAAAGCGAGAGTACAATGCCAATAAGAGCCGTATCCGTTATCTGGAGAACATGATCGACACCGCTATCATTGTGGAAACCGACACGCGCGAGGGTGTGGTTGGCTTATTTGACCTGGTCAAGATCTATTATCCCGAGGATGACGAGTACCGCGATATTCGCCTTGTCACCACGCTGCGAAACGACGTGTTCAAGGACTGCATTTCTCAGGATTCGCCCTTTGGTAAGGCGCTGATGGGCAAAAAGGTGGGGCAGACCGTGACCGTGCGCGTCAACGATCAGGTCAGCTACCCTGTCAAGATCCTGGAGATCATCAAGGGTGAGGACGATCCGGATCTGCCGATCTCGACCTACTGATCGGTGTTTTGATGCAAATTATCGGACTGTCAAAGGAAGTGTAACTATGTACGCCAATTATCACACGCATACCACAAGATGCCATCACGCGCGCGGCAACGAGCGTGAGTATATTGAAACTGCCATTTCTCGCGGTATCAAGGTCCTGGGCTTTTCGGATCACGTGCCGTATCCGTTCCCGAACGGACATGAATCCGGTTTCCGCATTCCGCGCGCGTTGCTGGAGGACTATATCAATACGCTGCTGGATCTCTCGCGTGAGTATGCAGATCAGATCGAGCTGCACATCGGCTTTGAGGCGGAGTATTATCCTGCGTATCATGCCGATCTGCTGGCATATCTGGAGCCGTATCCTTACGAATATCTGATCATGGGTCAGCACTTTATCAAAAACGAGATCGATTCAGGTGTGTATTGCGGTGGAAGAGTCAGCCCGGACGTGCCGTGGCAGTATGCGCGACAGGTAGCAGAGGGCTTGAAAACGGGGGATTTCACCTATCTCGCACACCCCGATCTGCCCAGCAACACCGAGCGCGGACAGGACTACAAGGATGCAATGGAGTATCTGTGCCGCGAGGCACTTGCGCTGGACGTTCCGCTGGAGCTGAATTTTCTTGGCCTGCACGATGGCCGCGCGTATCCCTGTCCCGATTTCTGGGAGATTGCAGGTCGCGTGGGCAACAAGGTCATCTTCGGGTGTGATGCGCACGATCCGTGGGCGGTGGCGCATCCCGAAACGCTGGAGAGAGCCAAGAATTGGGCGGATCGGTACGGCTTGCAGGTCATTGACCGCGTGACGCTGCACAGACCGATTCGGTAAAAAATTCCGTAAATTCAGATTGACAAAAGACGGTTGATGTAGTATAATATAATTTAAGGTGAATACCTATACATTTGAATGAGGAGAAAAGACATGAAAAAGTACTTGAGCTTATTCCTTGCGGGCTTGATGCTGTTGGCTGCTTTTGTCGGTTGCGCTGATAACGATCCGGGGGAAGAGGACGACACTTTGGGCACGCTGGAGGAACAAACCGATGAAGCAGCGCTTGCGTTGAGTCAGATCAGCGTTGACTGGGGTAAGGAAGAATTCTCGGTTTTGGTTCGTGAGGATTTCCATTACGATGAGTGGTATACCGAGAACCGCACAGAGGTTCTGGAGGATGCTGTTTATTCACGTAACCTTGCGTTTGAAGAATTTTGCAACCTTGAGCTCAACATCATTCCTTCCGTAACTGCAGAGATGAATGCTGAGATCAAAAAGGACGTTCAGGCCGGAACGGGTGAATACGATCTTTTGCAGAACCACATGGCCAATACCGCAACTCTCGCATCCGACGGTAACTTGGTCAGCTTCACCACGCTGGACGGTATGGACCTGTCCGCATCCTGGTGGGATCAGGGTACTGCAAACTTTATGATTTCCGATAAAATCTATTTTATGAACGGTTCTATCGTCTATTCCGATGAGGGAACGACCTACGTTATGCTGTTCAATAAGCAGATGGCGAATGACGAGGACATTGACCCTTATAAGATGGTTTACGATAACGAATGGACTCTGGACAATTTCCAGAGCTTGATCAAGAATGTTTCCTTTGACTCCAACGGTGACGGTAAGTTTGGCGTTGAGGATACATATGGCTTTGTATCCACTTGGGAAACCGGCTCGACCTTCTTCTTTGGCGCAGGTCTGCGCTATATCGTTTGCGAGGAAGGCAGCGATCCTTATCTGGCACTGGATTCCAGTGCTATGAGCAAGGCGTCCGATCTTTTGGATAAGGTGCTTGCAATTTATTACGTCAACAATTCCACCTTCTCGTCCGATCCCGGTAAGGAAGGCGACGGTAAGAGCATTTTCGTAGGAGGCAGAGGCCTGTTCTACAGCGAGGTCGTTATGTATATCGTAGCGCTTGGTAAGGAAATGGAAACTGACTTTGGCGTACTGCCTGTTCCGAAGTACAACTCCGAGCAAGAGAACTACATCACCTGGACCAACGGTATCTGCTCCACCTCTTCGATCTCCAAGGCTGCCAAGAATCTGGAACGTCTTGGCCCGACGCTGGAGGCTCTCGCCATCATTTCTCAGCAGAGAGTAACCCCTGCGTACTACGATACCGTGCTGCAGCGTAAGTCGGTACGTGACGAGGAATCTCAGGGTATGCTTGACATTATCTTCAAGACCCGTACCTATGACCTTTGCATGTACTACTCCAACATTGGTCTGGAGCCTCTGTTCAAGACCAGTGTCAACGACAACAAGACCAACTTCGCGTCCAACTACAGCAAGAAGTCCAAGAGCGCACAAAAGACCTTGGATAAGTTGATTGCTAAGTTTGCAAAAGACGAATAATTCACATTTGAATTAACAGTTCCGCAAGGGCTGTCGCACCCGTGCGACAGCCCTTGTTTGTTTAAGAAAGGCACAATAGCGTGAAAGTTCGCGTTATACTCCCTTTCGGCGAACCATTCACGCTTAAACTTCACCTAAAAATGGGGCCGAGCCCATGTTTGGAGCAAAGCTCCGCGGTGAAGTTTCCATTACTGTTTGAGCCGCCACAGGCGGCATGGAGATGAATATGAAAAAACTCAATATGCAAAAATTGAATGAGCTGGTGGATGCCCGCGTATTGGCAGATATCGAGAGCGGAAAGGTAGGCGGTGCGGCTCTTTGCGTGGCGCAGAACGGAGAGATCCTTTTACACAAGACCTACGGCTACCAAAATGCTACGACCAAGGAACCCTTGCGCGCGGACGCGATGTTCAGGCTTGCATCCATGACAAAGCCGATTACGGCTGTTGCTGCACTGATCGCGCAGGAGCAGGGGCTTTTGTCAATTGACGACGAGCTTTGCAAGTACATCCCCGCATACGCGCATATGAAGATCGGTCATATGGAAAACGGTCAGCCCGTATACGATAAGGATGCCCAAACCCCCATCACCATCAAGCATCTGCTCTCGCATACCAGCGGCATCGGTACGTTGGAGATCGGTGATCATGCTTGGGGAACGATGCCCGAGGAAAATTCCAAGACACCCGAGGGCGTGATGGAATGGCTTTCGGATAAGATGCTGGCGTTTGAGCCCTATACCGCGCAATGGTACAGTCCCGTGGCTGCATTCGTTGCCGTTGCACGTATCATTGAGATCGTATCGGGCATGGCTTATAACGAATATCTGGATAAGTACCTGTTCGGGCCGCTGGGTATGAAGGATACTACCTTTGATCTGAATGAGGATCAGAAGGCGCGTATGATCGCTATGCACAATTATACCGAGGAGCAAGGCGGCTTTGCCGTACCCAAGTCGGTGGAAACGATTTTTGAGAACGTCCCCAACACGCAATGCTGCGGCGGTGCGGGACTTGCGGCAACGCTGGACGATTACGTGAAATTCGGTGAGATGCTGACGCTTGGCGGGACTTTGGACGGTGTTCGCATTATTTCTCCCGAATCGGTCGCGCAAATGGCCACCGTACAGGTGACCGATGCCATCATGCCTCCTCCCATTCAGTGGGGGCTTGGCGTACGCGTGATCTCGGCTGACGGCTACCAGATGCCCAAGGGCTGCTTTGGCTGGAGCGGTGCATACGGCACGCACTACTGGAGCGATCCCGAAAACAAGATCACGGCAATTTATATGAAAAATTCCGGCTATGACGGCGGCGCGGGAGCGCTGACATCCTTTATGTTTGAGCAGGACGTTTACGCTGCTATGGAGGGTTGAGATGGCTAACACACAAATCAAGGGCATGGGCTTTCACCACATGTCGCTGTACGTATCTGATTTTGATAAATCTTTGGCGTTTTACAAAAAGCTGGGCATGACCGTTTATACCGCGTGGGGCGAGGGAGATTCCCGCATTGCGCTGCTGGACACGGGCGACGGCACGCTGCTGGAGCTGTTCGCAAAGCCCGGTCTTGCTATTGAGGCAGAGGGACGCTGGCAGCATTTGGCTCTGCACGTGGAAAACGTGCAGGCTGCGCTGGATACTGCACTGGCTGCGGGAGCAACCTTGCGCTCCCCGGTGCAGATCATGGATCTGGACTCGCATCCGCGCAAGATCACCATTCAGATCGCGTTCGTGTACGGACCTGACGGTGAAGTGATCGAATTTATCAAGCAGCTGGTCAAAAAAATCTGATCGACGTCTTGGGGGGAATATTATGAGCGAATACGTTTTTCCGTCGGCATATAAGGGCGGCAGACCCGTACGGCTTTGCGAGGCCACGCGGCGTTTTGCCATGGAATCCTTACAAGGTAAATACGGCACGCAGACTGCAGCGATCCCTTTCGTGGCTGTGGATCATATTGCCGATTGGGATAAAATGAATAATGACCATGAGCGGTACGCGGCTGCTCTGGATGCGTTGGTCAGGGAGTGTCCCATTCGTATTTGTGAGGGTGAACGCGTGTGCGGCGCTGCGACGCTGGGTGCAGCGATCCGCCATCAGGTGCCTGTTGCGCGCGGCGGTCAGATCGTTTGGCCAAGCGTCAGCCATCTGACCGTGGATTTCGGCATTCTTGTGCGCGAGGGCGTCTTTGGCATGCGCGAGCGCATTGAGAAAATTGACACGTCTTGCTTTGACGCAGCCGCTATGGCGCGGCACAACGCTTTGCTTGCAACGCTGGACGCCATGCAGATCTGGCACGGCCGTTATCTGGAGGCAACAAAGGACGCGCATCCGCAGCTTTACAAGACGCTTTCGCGCGTTCCGTTGTACCCCGCGCAGAATTTTACCGAGGCGGTGCAAAGTCTGTGGTTTGGGTTTGCTTTTTTGCGCCTGGGCGGCAACTGGCCGGGAATCGGTTGTATTGACAGATTGCTCGGGCCTTACTTAAAAAAGGATCTGGCAAGCGGTGTGCTGACTTTGGACGAGGCACGCGAGGTGCTGGCTTCCATGTTTATCAAGGGCTGTGAGTGGATCGAAACGGATACCGCACGCGGCTCGGGCGACGCGCAGCACTATCAGAATATCGTGCTTGGCGGCACGGATCAAAACGGCAATGACGTGACCAATGAGGTCAGTTATTTGTGCCTTGAGATCGTGGAGGAGCTGGGGATTTCGGATTTTCCCATCTCGGTCAGACTCAACGATAAAACGCCCAAGGACTTTTTGCGCCTGTTGGCACGCGTGATGCGGCATGGCGGTGGTGTGGTGGCGGTTTATAACGAAGATACTGTCTATGCCGCCTTGCGCAAGCAGGGTTATCCCGAGGCGGATATTTACGATTTTGCAAACGACGGCTGCTGGGAGGTGCAGATTCCCGGCAAGACCTATTTTTCCTATATGCCCATGGACTTTTTGCATCTGCTTTTGCAGGACGTTTTGCACGTGGCCGAGGGTGAGCTTGTTGATTTTTCGGATATGGCATCGCTGCAATCGGCTTATGCTGCTTGCATGAAGGATCGGATCTCGCAGACCTGCGAGGCCACGCTGTCAGGCTTTGTGCCGGCGTGGAAATCGGGAAGTGACGTCTTCCGTCCCTCTATTCCTACGCCCATGATCGATCTTTTCGAGCATGGATGTGCCGAGAGCGGACGGGGATATACCGAGGGCGGTACCCCTTACAGCGTGCTTTCTCCGCATATGGGCGGCGTGGGCGACGTAGCCAACGCCTTGTGCGCGATCGATCACCTGTGTTTTATTGAAAAGAAGTTGACGGTTTCGCAGCTTTGCGAAATTTTACGAAACGACTGGCAGGGGCATGAGCAGCTTGCCTTGTATGCAAAGCATAAATTGCCGCATTACGGCAACGGTGACGCAGGGGCGGACGCATATTATGCCTGGGCGGTCGATGCTTTTGCCGATGCCTGCGCACCGTATGCAAAGGGATACCCGATCTCGTTTGCGCCCGGTATCAGTACCTTTGGACGCCAGATCGAATGGATGGCACACCGCACTGCGGTGCCGCACGGATATCGCCGCGGTGAGATCCTGGCGGGCAATACCTCGCCCACCCCGGGAACCGATACGGCCGGTGCAACCGCGACCGTTCGCTCGTACTGTGCGGCCGATCTTTCGCGCATGACCACGGGCGCGGCGTTGGATATCAAGCTGTACCCCGGAACGCTGGAGGGCGAAAACGGACTTTGTGCGCTGGAGGGTCTGATGCAGGGCTTCTGTGTATTGGGCGGTTATTTCATGCAGGTGGACGTGTTGGACGTGCAGACCTTGCTTGACGCACGCGAGCATCCCGAGCAATACAAAACCTTGTCTGTGCGCGTGTCCGGATGGAATGCAAGATTCGTCACGCTGGACGACGCATGGCAGCGCATGGTATTGGAGCGTGCGGGATATCTGCCTGAGGATTGATTTATGCGCGTAGTTGATATACAACGATTTTGCACGCACGACGGCCCCGGGCTGCGTACCACCGTGTTTTTCAAGGGATGTCCCTTGCGTTGCGTGTGGTGCCACAATCCCGAAACGCAGAAGTTTGGGTCCGAGATCATGTTGCAGCGCGCTCTTTGCGCGGGTTGCGGTGCATGTGTTGCAATTTGTCCGACAGGTGCGCAGATTCTGACGCAAAACGACCGTGGGCGTGACGTATCATTATGTATAAGCTGCGGCAGATGCGCACAGGTGTGTCCCACCGAAGCCTGCCGTACGGTCGGCGTTGAAATGTCGCCCCAAGAGGTGGCGGGAGTGGCGTGCGAGGATATCGTGTTTTACGGCAGCGGCGGAGGTGTGACGCTTTCGGGCGGTGAGCCCTTGTGCGCGGACGGTGTTGTCGAGCTTTTGCGGCTGCTGAAAGAAAAGGGTGTGAACGTCGTGGTGGAAACTTGCGGTGCATGCAATGCAGACGTGCTTGTCTGTGCTGTGCCTTACGTGGACGAGTTTTTTTGGGATATCAAGCATACCGATGCGCAAACACATCGGGAATTGACCGGTGCATCGCCCGATGTCATTCTCGAAAATCTTACCAAAGCAGATGCGTTGGGCGCAAAAATTCGGCTGCGCTGTCTGCTTGTCAACGGTCTGACCACCAATGAGGAGCATTTTGCCGCGGTATCGGAGCTGTACCATGGCTTGCGAAATTGCACGGGCGTGCAGCTTTTGCGTTATCACCCCATGGGCGGCAGCAAGGCAGCAGCCTTGGGACTTGCCGATAGCGGCAGAGCGGAATGGATCCCGACCGAGGCACAGGTGGCACGTGCCGAGCAGATCCTTCGGGACGCAGGCGTACCCGTATTAAAATAAAATGAAAAGAGGGAAAGCATGAAGAGAGAATACACCGCAGAACAAATCAAGCTCCTGCAGCTGTTATCCAAGGAATTTCCCACCATACAAAAGGTTGGCGCGGAGATCGTCAATCTCAACGCCATTTCCAATCTGCCCAAGGGTACCGAGCATTTCATGAGCGACTTGCACGGAGAGAGCGAGGCCTTTGAGCACATTCTGAATAACTGTTCCGGTGTCGTGCGCGAAAAGGTGCGCGATATTTTCGGGAGCAGCATGAGCGAAGAGGAGCAGCGCAATTTTTGCACGCTGATCTATTATCCCGCGGAAAAAATCGAGGAGATGAGATTGCGCGGTGAAAACACGGTGGAGTGGTACAGCCGGACGCTGTACCGACTTGTGGACGTGGCGCGCTCGGTGGCATCCAAGTATACGCGCTCCAAGGTGCGCAAGGCCCTGCCTGATGGGTACAGAAACGTAGTTGACGAGCTGCTGCATACCTCGGGCGAGGAGCATGATAAGCAAGCGTACTATCAGTACATCATTTCCACCATTATCGAGGTGGGGGAGGCAAACGGCTTTATCGAGGCACTTTGCCGTCTGATCAAGCGCATGGCGGTGGATTGCTTGCACGTAGTCGGTGACATTTACGACCGCGGACCGCATGCCGACCGCATCATGGAAATGCTGTGCGCGCATCATCACGTGGACGTACAATGGGGCAATCACGATATCGTTTGGATGGGTGCGGCTGCGGGCAGCGAGGTCTGCATAGCCACCGTGCTCAACTTTGCGTTGCAATATAACACGCTGGCGATGGTTGAGAACGCTTACGGTATCAGTTTGCGCGATCTGATCGAGTACGGGCAGGAAACGTACAAGGGCAGCACGTGGTTTTTGCCGCGCAATCCGGATGATGCGTATTATGTGAAAAACCGCATGGATAATCTCTCCCGTGCTCACGAGGCCATTGCGATCATTATGTTCAAGCTGGAAGGGCAGTTGATCTCGCGTCATCCCGAATACGGCATGGAAGATCGGTTGCTGCTGGATAAGATCGACTATGAAAACAAGACCGTGCGTCTTGGCGATAGGGAATATCCCCTGAACGAATGCAATTTCCCCACGGTGGATCCCTCGGATCCTTACCGCCTGACCGATGCGGAGGCGGAGATCATGCGCACCTTGCGCAAATCCTTCCGTCACAGCGTTCTTTTGCAAAAGCACGTGCGCTTTTTGTACCAGCACGGCAGCTTGTATAAAATCTATAACGGAAATCTTTTGTTCCACGGCTGTGTCCCCATGAGGGAGGACGGCAGCTTTGATTTCGTGCGTACCGGCACGGGCGGTATGCTGTCCGGTAAGGGATACATGGACTATTGCGACAAGATGGCGCGCCGCGCATATTATGAAAACGACCCGAGTGCTGCGGACTTTATGTATTACCTGTGGTGCGGGAAGCAAAGCCCACTGTTTGGCAGAGCGCGCATGACGACCTTTGAACGGTATTTCATCTCGGACAGGGAAACCTGGCGGGAGCCTAAGAATCCGTATTACACCATGATTGAGGACTATGACTCGGTCAGCCGTATTTTGCATGAGTTTGGTTTGTATGATCAACAATCACACATGATCAACGGCCACGTGCCGGTACGCGTAGGTGCAGGGGAGAGTCCGATCAAGGCGAAGGGACGCTACGTGCTGATCGACGGCGGCTTTTGCAAGGCGTACCACGATACCACCGGCATTGCGGGCTATACGCTGATCTTCTCTTCCAAGGGCTTGCGCCTGGTGGCGCACGGCTCGTTTGAGGGCAGGGTAGCGGCTATTCGCGAAAACAAGGACATTCTGGCCACCACCGACGTGGTGTTTGAAATGATGAGCCGCCGCATGCTTGTTCGCGATACCGACGACGGTAAGCGGATACTGGAGCGCATGGAGGATCTCAAGCTTTTGCTGGAGGCCTACCGCTCCGGTGTGATACAATAAGATAATGAATAATTGTGGAAGGAAAGCTCTTGCGGACGCAAGAGTTTTCTGCTTTACTGCAATCTGCACAAAATAATATACATGAAATCGTATAAAGTTTCCAAAAAGGGGTTGACATTGCGCTTGGAAAGTGCTATGATATGTTCTTGCTTGATAAAGACTTATTATGAAACGAAGGTGAATATACATCATGACAACCGAGCAATTGATCACACAGATCATCCTCACGGTATCCATATGCATGGTCGCAGGCCTTTTGGTCACGCGACTTGTGCGTTTACTCAATCTCCCCGACGTTACCGCCTATCTGATTGCGGGCGTTCTGGTAGGTACGTTCTGCCTGGGCGGCGTATCGTTGGGCGGGTATTATTTTGGCTATAATGCAGTTGTGTTTGAGCAACAAACGCTGCACGTTGTGTTCGACGTGATCTGCGACGTGGCTCTTGGCTTTATCGCGTTTGCCATTGGCAGCGAGTTCCGCTGGTCGCAGCTCAAAAAGACTGGTAAAGAAGCAACCGTCATCGGCATCATCCAGGCTGTTGTCGCAACGCTGATGGTCGATGCTGCACTGATCGGCATGCACTTTTTGCTGTTGTACACCACGGGCAAGGACATTCTGCCTCTGCCCGCAGCCATTCTGCTTGGCGCGATCGCCTCGGCTACAGCACCCGCTGCTACGCTGATGGTCGTGCGCCAGTATAAGGCAAAAGGCCCCTTGACCAGTATCCTTTTGCCCATCGTAGCGCTCGATGACGCTGTCGGCCTTGTGCTGTTTGCGGTTTCTGCCGGTGTTGCGAAAGCCATGATCAGCGGTGAGGTTTCCATCCTCTCCATCGTGGTCGAGCCGCTTTTGGAAATCGTCCTTTCGCTGGTGCTGGGCGCAGTGATCGGCTTTGCCTTGACCTTTGCGGAAAATTTGTTCCATTCCAACTCCAACCGCCTCTCGCTCTCGATCGCATTCGTGTTTGTCACGGTAGCGGCATCCATGCTGCATTTTGAGATCGGCGGCGTACACGTCGGCTTCTCGTCGCTCCTGACCTGTATGATGATGGGTACCGTGTTCTGCAACTTCTGTCCCTGCTCCGAGGAAATGATGGAGCGAACCGACAAATGGACAAAGCCCATTTTCATTCTGTTCTTCGTGCTCAGCGGTGCAGAGCTGGATCTCTCGGTGTTCCTGCAGCCCATCTTTATTCTCATCGGTGTGGTATACATCCTGTTCCGTTCGCTGGGCAAGTATTTCGGAGCACTCGGCAGCTCGGCACTCATGCGCTCCGATCCCACCATTCAAAAATATCTGGGCATTACGCTTTTGCCGCAGGCAGGCGTGGCGCTGGGCATGGTCACTACGGTCTGCGCGGATGCATCTCTTGCAGGCGTCAGCAATACGGTGCGCTTCGTCGTGCTGTTTGCGGTGCTGGTCTATGAGATCTTCGGTCCCGTGTTGACCAAGTGGGCGCTGACGCGCGCAGGCGACATCACCGCCAAGCCAGAAGGCAAGACCGCGCGCAGACACAACGCATCTCACTTGCACAAGCACGCAAAATGATTCACCCGGCACGCTTTTGACACGTCTGTGTCAAAAGCGTGTCTTATTTTGTCATAATATTTGAAAATTTATGAAATTTCGTTCAAATTGCCTATTACAATTTTGAGAAAAAAATGTTATAATAGTAACGTGAAGAAAGCGCAAACGCAACAAAGGAGGCACATCTATGTTTTCGATCGGTGACTATATGGTTTACGGCATCAACGGCGTATGCCTCGTGCAGGACGTCTGCGCCTCGCCCTTTGACAAAAAAGACACCCGCACCTTCTATCAGCTCAAGCCGCTGGGATCGACAGCCGGCTCGGTGATCTATACCCCCACCGACAACGCCCAAGTGCTCATGCGCCCCTTGATGACGCAGGCGCAGGCACAGGAGCTGATCGAAAAAATGCCGACGCTGACCCCCTTGGAGGTTCCTGTGGAGAAGATGCGCCGCGATCTGTACAGACAGGCTATGCAGTCCTGCGATCCGGAGCAGTACGTGCGGCTGATCAAAACGGTCTACCGCCGCCGCATCGATATGATGCAGCAGCATAAGCGCCTAAGCGAGACCGATTCGGATTTTGAGCGCAACGCAAAGCTCAGCCTGTATCACGAACTCTCCGTGGTGCTGAACGTGCAGTTTGCAGAGGTTGAAACGTATCTGATCAACCGCTTGGAAACGGCATAATATATGTATGTAAAAAACAGAACCCGAAAAGGCTGAGAAATCGGGCTGAAAATATGCGAAAAAAGCAGAAGTCTATGATGAAAGGCTTCTGCTTTTAATATTATCAGACATAAAGGATAATATTCAACAGTTAGTCCCCCATGTGCCACTTTGCTCCTTTTCCCCAAGGGGAGAGAATGCTTTCTTGCCCTATGGGATGCGCCATTTAAGACGGTCAAGAGCGGTTTTATGGGAACCTCATCCACCGCCACCGCGTCGCTTGTTTCCCTCGTACCTCGGTCAACTTCGCTCCGCTGCGGTCCCCCTTCCCCAGCGAGGGGAAGGCTTATTTTGCGCAACCGCATCATTTTGCCATCCGTTGGGGTGAAGGTCTTGTTTTTATCCGTCTTGATCAAACTTTACGGTACGGATACGCGCCGCAAAGCCTTACCCTGCCGGGGAAGGGGGACCGCGGAGCGAGCTTGCGAGCGGGCGGTGGATGAGGTTCCCATAAAACCGCTCCGAATAATATTTGTGCCGATTTACGCACACATTGCGGAAAATTGGCATAAGATAAACAACGGGTTAAAATATTAACAATCGGTATAATACCGTGCGCAAAAACGGAACGCCGACGATTTTGCACCGCCTGCTCTGAAGCACCCATGCCGCGCGCACGTGTTCGCGGCATAGCCACGCGGCCTTGCATCCGCATTTTGTACCCGAAATTTGCGCCCGAACGGTCTGACTTGGTTTCAACGTTGTATACGCGCGCGCACTATATATTGTGGTAGAATGCGGCACGCTGCCCCACAAATCGGCAAAATTCACCCAAAAGCGAAAAACAGCCCAAAATAGGGAAGCGCTCCCCACCGCGCGACAAAAAAGCAACTTTGTCGTTGTACCTTTACCCACAAAATTGTCAAATTCTCTGATTTTTAGAGGGAAAATGGAAAAATTTATCCCGCGCAAATTGTAAACAATTTGTAAACAAAAGATCTTTTTCGTGGAAAGATATTGCAAATCTGAGATTTTGATGATATAATTTTTCCGCGTAACAGTGTTCGCGGTAAAGAGCCCGAAGTGTTTGGTTTTTGTAAAATGTGCGAAAACGTGTGGCGAAGTACGTTATTATATATGGTAAAATATGTGACAAACGTATCAGCATGCATGTTGATGTATGTCTTGCAATGGTTGTGCAGATCCGAGCCTTTGATCTTTTTATCTTGTACACTGACGGCAATTATCCGACAGTGTGGTTCACTTAAAAAACCGAAAATTAAGGGGAAACCCTAAATTTTAGAAAGGAAGAAATATCATGAAAAGACTTCTTGCAATTCTTTTGGTATGCGCATTTATCTTTTCCGCGATGCCTGTAATCGTATTTGCACAGGATGATGTCGATGCACATCAGGGTGTAAATCCGGTTGATGATCAGTGCGATTGCGACAGAAACACGCGTACCGGTGTGTATGTCAAGACTGTTGATCCCACTTGTGTATCCGTAAAGTACGAAGTGTGGGATTGTGACGAATGCGGCCTGCACTACTCTGTAGTTATCGGTCCCGCTCTTGGTCACTTGGATGAGCTGCAAATTTCTGTTACTGCTCCTACCTGCACTGAGCAGGGCTACACAACCTACAAATGTACCAGAGAGCACTGCGATCTGGTGTACAATGATGATTATGTACCCGCTCTTGGCCACACCGAAGATGCTGTTGTAACCGCTCCTACCTGCACCACGGATGGTTACACCACTTACACCTGTACCGTTTGCGGCAACGTTGAGGTTCGTGATCCTGTTGCTGCTACCGGCCACACTCCTGTAACCGATGATGCAGTCGCTCCTGACTGTGAAAACACCGGTCTGACCGAAGGCTCTCACTGCGACGTTTGCGGCGAGATTCTCGTTGGTCAGGATGAAGTTCCCGCTCTGGGTCACACTCCTGCTGACGCAGTTGTTGAAAACAACGTTGATCCCCAGTGCGAAGTTGCCGGCTCCTACGATCTGGTAGTTTACTGCTCCGTTTGCGGCGATGAGCTCTCTCGTGAGACTGTTACTGTTCCTGCTACCAAGCATGACTACATCGTAACTGTAACCCCTGCTACTCACACCGCTCCCGAGACCGAGCACTACTGGTGCCAGGTTTGCGGCTATGAGTTCACTGCTGAAACCGCTCCCGCACTCGGCCACGATTATGACGAGGGCGTTGTAACTGCTCCCACCTGCACCGAGCAGGGTTACACAACCTACACCTGCACCTGCGGTGACGTTGTTGTTACCGATTACGTTCCCGCTCTGGGTCACACCCCTGTAACCGATGCTGCAGTTGATCCTGACTGCGTAAACACCGGTTTGACCGAAGGCTCTCACTGCGACGTTTGCGGTGAAGTTCTCGTTGCTCAGCAGGTGATTCCTGCTCTTGGCCATATCTCCGGCCAGACTGTTATTGAGAACAAAAAGGCTCCTACTTGCCAGGAAGACGGTTCTTACGACGAAGTTGTATACTGCACCGTTTGCGGCGACGAGCTCTCTCGTAACACTGTAATCGTTCCTGCGAGCGATCTTTGCCACGTTACCATCACCACCATTGATGAGGTTCCCGCAACCTGCGTTTCCACCGGTATGACACGTCAGCTGTGGTGCGTACTGTGCGAAAAGTTCGTTGCAGAGCCCTATGAGATCCCCGTTAATCCCGATGCACACAATTATACTTCCGAAGTAATTGCTCCCACTTGCACTGCTGACGGCTACACTCTGTACACCTGTGCAAATGGCTGCGGTGCTTCCTACACCGATACTCCTGTTTCTGCACTTGGTCATGAGTATGATGCAGTAGTAACTGCTCCCACCTGCACCGTAGATGGTTACACCACCTACACCTGCTCCGTATGCGGCGACACTTATGTTGACGATATCGTTGCAGCACCCGGCCACGCCATCACTAATCATGATGCTAAGGCTCCCACCTGCACCGAAATCGGTTGGGATGCATATGATACCTGCGATGTATGTGACTACACCACCTATGTAGAAAAGGCTGCACTCGGCCACACCTACGAGAGAACCGAGGGTGTTGTATATGCAACCTGCACCACCGGCGGCTATGACGTTTGCCTGTGCTCCGTTTGCGAACAGCTCTATAAGACCAACTTTACCGAGGCTAAGGGCCACACTGCAGGTGATGTTGTTGTTGAAAACAACGTAGCTCCCGATTGCGTAAACGACGGTTCTTATGACAACGTTGTTTACTGCACCGTTTGCGGCGCAGAACTCAGCCGCGAGACCATTACCGTTGAAGCTCTGGGCCACACCCCTGTAACCGATGAAGCAGTCGCTCCCGACTGTGTAAACACCGGTCTGACCGAAGGCTCTCACTGTGACGTTTGCGGTGAAATTCTTGTTGCTCAGGAAGTTGTTGACGCTCTGGGCCACACCCCTGTAACCGATGCAGCAGTCGATCCCGACTGTGAAAACACCGGCTTGACCGAAGGTTCTCACTGCGATCGTTGCGGTGAAATCCTTGTTGCTCAGGAAGTTGTTGAAGCTCTGGGCCACAACCCTGTAACCGATGAAGCTGTAGATCCTGACTGTGAAAACACCGGTCTGACCGAAGGTTCTCACTGCGATCGTTGCGGTGAAACTCTCGTTGCTCAGGAAGAGATCCCTGCAAACGGCCATACTGAGGGCGAAGTTCAGAAAGAAACCACTGTTGAACAGGATTTTGATGAAGAAGGCTTCCACGATGAATTTGTTTGCTGCGTAGAATGCGGCAAGGAACTTTCCCGCACCGAAGGCGTAAGCGACGGCTACAAGAACGAGGAGATTTACTTCTCTTACGAAGCAACCGGTATCAATGGTGTTAATACCGCTGTAAACTCCGGTTACATTTACCTCAACGTTTACCTGAACGTTGAAACCGAGCAGGCTCGTCTGTGGGGCGCTCAGTTCCAGTTTGATTTCGATGCATCCATCATCCAGCTTGTTGAAGTACAGTATCCTAAGACTGAAACTACTGTAGGTTTGTTTGCTTCTGCACAAGAAACTGACACTGCTAAAGCTAACGCAAATGGTAGCGTTGCTATCATTCAGGTTATGCCCGGCGATCAGCCCGACGAGAACGTTAAGTTCAATCAGGGCCAGTATTGGTATGCAACTCTGGTATTCAAGGTAGACAATAATTCCTATTCGACTACTCAGAATGAGGTTATTGTTGGCTTTGACGTAAGCACATTCAAATTCGAGCGTGCTACTGAGAAGAATGAACTGGTGATGACTCAAGTACCCGGTGACGGTTATGAGGCAAGCATTAAGGTAGTAAGACTTGGCGACACCAATGGTGATGGTGAATTGGACATTCACGACTCCAAGGCATTTGCTGCTTGGTATGCAGGTGCAGACACTGAGGTTGAGTATAACGCTTCCATCGATATGGATAAGGACTCCCTGATTACTGCTCTTGACTACTATCTGCTCAATCAGGCAATCGTTCATAACGATGAGTATTTGGATTACCCCAAGGCTTCCGAGTAATAGTCAATATACAAAATAACTTTGGAGGGTGTTAAAGAGAATGCGACTTAAAAAACTGTTTATGTTTTTAGTTGCCGCTACTCTGATCGTTTCCGCCATGGCTCTTGCAGTCATGGCGGCGGACACCGAAGAAACCTTTGAGGTGGGGGTGACGGCTGAGACCGCCGCTCCCATTTCTACTTCTCCCATGATTATCAAACCGGGAGAGGAGGTTACGGTTCAGTTTAGCGTCAACAATAATCCCGGCGTATCGGCCCTGTCTTTTTACGTAAAATACGATACGAACGCCCTGGAATATGTGAGTATGAACTCGTGTAATTTGTGGCAAGACACAATTACTTTTATCCAGGATGGTAAAATCAAGTACTATATGAATCCCAATGAAAACGGTGAGAACACCGCTGTTGGTGAGTTATTTGAGATTACTTTCCGCGCAAATCAAGAGTACTGCGGAACGACTCCGATCGAGATATCCCTTGTGAGCGAATTCGACTGTTCTTCGTTTGTGGGTGGATTTAACGTAGTTCCTTTCGAAGCAGATACTTTTAAGATTTCCAGCCATATTATCGATGTTGAAAATGGCATTGTAACCGATCCCACTTGTGTAACTGAGGGTTACACGACCTATAGCTGCACCAACTGTAGTGCAAATGAAATTATCGGCAACATCGTTGATGCGCTTGGACACACCGACGGTGAGCCTGTTCAGGAAAATGTCGTTGAGGCTGATTGCATCACCGAGGGTTCCTATGATAGCGTTACCTACTGTACCGTTTGCGGTGTGGAAACCGGACGCACGCTTGTTGTGATTCCTATGTCCGGTCACACGCCCGGTGAGATCGTTGTGGAAAACAACGTTGATCCCACCTGTACCGCTGACGGATCTTATGATAACGTTACTTACTGTACGCTCTGCGATGCTGAAACCAGCCGCGAGCACGTTACTGTTCCCAACCTTGAACATGCATGGACTGAGTATGATATAGTTCCTCCTACTTGTGTAACCCCCGGCTTGGAGGATTACATTCAGTGCCTGAACTGCGGTGAATACCTGTTTGGTGCGCCCGCGGAGATCCCCGCAACCGGCCACAAAGAGGGCGAAGCTGTTATTGAAAACAACGTAGCTCCCGATTGCGTAAACGGCGGTTCTTATGATAACGTGGTTTACTGTACTGTTTGTGGCGAAGAAATCAGCCGCGAGAACGTTTTGGTTGACGCGCTTGGCCACACTGAGGGCGACGCTGTTGTTGAAAACAACGTAGCTCCCGATTGCGTAAACGGCGGTTCTTATGATAACGTTGTATACTGTACCGTTTGTGGCGAAGAAATCAGCCGCGAGAACGTTTTGGTTGCTGCTCTTGGCCACACTCCTGTAACTGACGCAGCAGTCGCTCCCGACTGTGTAAACACCGGTTTGACCGAAGGTTCTCACTGCGAAGTTTGCGGTGAAACTCTCGTAGCACAGGAAACTGTTGCTGCTCTTGGCCACACTCCTGTAACTGACGCAGCAGTCGCTCCCGACTGTGTAAACACCGGTTTGACCGAAGGTTCTCACTGCGAAGTTTGCGGTGAAACTCTCGTAGCACAGGAAACTGTTGCTGCTCTTGGCCACACTCCTGTAACCGATGCAGCAGTCGCTCCCGACTGTGTAAACACCGGCTTGACCGAAGGTTCTCACTGCGAAGTTTGCGGTGAAACTCTCGTAGCACAGGAAGTTGTTGCTGCTCTTGGCCACACCGCTGGCGAAGTTGAAATTAAGAACGAAGTTGATGCAACCTGCACCATCGAAGGTTCTTATGACAACGTTGTATACTGTGAAGTATGCGGCGAAGAACTCAGCCGCGAGACTGTTACCGTTGACGCTCTTGGTCACAATTATGAGGCAGTAGTAACTGCTCCCACTTGCACCGAGGACGGCTACACCACTTACACTTGCTCCGCATGTGGCGACTCCTACGTAGCAGACACTGTAGCAGCACCCGGCCACAATTATGAGGCAGAAGTAACTGCTCCTACTTGTACCGAGGACGGCTACACCACTTATACTTGCTCTGAATGTGGCGATTCCTACGTAGCAGACATTGTTGCAGCACTTGGCCACGATTACGTTGTTTCCGGTGATTACGTTTGGGCAGAGGACGGCAGCAGCTGCTCCGTTGAAGGTGCCTGCGGCACTTGCGGTGACGTGACCACTGTTTATGCAAATATTAGCGATTTTGTACTCATTCCCGCAAACTGCTTGAAACTGGGTACTACTAAGTACACAGCAACCTTTACCGAGGCTTGGGCAGAAACCCAGACCAAGGAAGTTGTTGATATTGAAATCAATCCCAATAACCATAAGACTCCCAATGTATACATCTATACGATGAATGCAGACGGCTCTCAGACCAAGAGATATGCATGCTGCGAGGCTGCTATCGCTACCTACAGAGCTGAGATTGAGGGTCTTGACGGTGTTACCGTTGAAAACGTTGGCGGCAAGCAGGAGATCATCTCCGCGCTGCAGGATCAGGTTCTGATCCTCAACGGCGACGTTGTAAGCATTGAGTATGTGAATGTTTCTCTGCTGATTAAGGACGGAGACAAATTCGTTCCTGCAGGTGTGGATCAGTTCGATGAAAACGGTAAGATGAAGATCTATATCCCGATTTCCGATACGATCGATACCAGCAAATTCAGCTTCTACATCATCCACATGTTCGCAACCGATGCATTTGGCAATACGGTTGGCGATACCGAGTACTTCTCCACCGAGGACGGAACGATCGAGATCGTTGACGGTATGCTGGTGGTTGACGTAACCGGTCTGTCCCCCATGGCTATCGGCTACATTTGTGCTGATGACCATTTCGATACCGATACCGATGGTGATCACAACTGTGATTACTGTGGCGCTCTGAACGTAACCGAGCACGATTACCAGGGCGTTGTGACCGATCCCACCTGCACCACGGATGGTTACACCACTTACACCTGTAACTGTGGTGACACTTACGTAGCAGACGAAGTAAAGGCATTCGACCACAAGGATGAAGATAAGGATCACGTTTGTGACAACAACTGTGGCGTATATCAAGGCACTCACGCAGATGCTGGCAAGGATCACGCATGTGATTACGGTTGCGATGAAGCAATAGGCGTATGCGAAGACAAGGATCTTGACCATGATTGCGACTACGGTTGTGACAAGGTATACGGCACTCATGCAGATGCTGATCTGGATCACGCATGTGATTACGGTTGCAACGAAGCAATTGGTACTCACGCAGATACCGATCTGGATCACGCATGTGATTACGGTTGTGATATAGCAATCGGCGTATGCGAAGACAAGGATCTTGACCATGATTGCGACTACGGTTGCGACAAGGTATACGGCACTCACGCAGATGCTGATCTGGATCACGCATGTGATTACGGTTGTGATGTAGCAATCGGCGTATGCGAAGACAAGGATCTTGACCATGATTGCGACTACGGTTGCGATAAGGTATACGGTACTCACGCAGATGCTGATCTGGATCACGCATGTGACTATTGTGGTCAGACTATGTCTCAGTGTTCTGATGTTACCGGTGACAATGATCACAACTGCGATCTCTGCGGTAAGGAAGGGTTCACTGCTTGTATCGATGACAATCACGATAACGTTTGTGACGAGTGTGGCGTAGTAGGCGTATGCAAGCACGAATGGGTTGACGCAACTTGCACCACTCCCAAGACCTGCTCTGTATGTGGCTCTACTGATGGCAACACACTTCCTCACACCGAGGGTGAAGTTGTTGTAGAAAACGAAGTTGATGCAACCTGCACCGCAACCGGCTCTTACGATAACGTTGTATACTGCACCGAGTGTGGTGGAGAACTCAGCCGTGAGACCGTTACCGTTGAGATGATTCCTCATACCGAGGGTGAAGTTGTTGTTGAGAACACAGTTGATGCAACCTGCACTGCAACCGGCTCTTACGATAACGTTGTATACTGCACCGAGTGTGAAGCAGAGCTCAGCCGCGAGACCGTTACCGTTGAGATGATTCCTCATACCGAAGTAGTTGACGCAGCAGTAGCTCCTACGTGCACTGCAACCGGTTTGACCGAAGGTAAGCACTGCTCCGTATGTAATGAAGTTCTCGTTGCACAGGAAGAAGTAGCTGCTACCGGCCACACCGAAGCTGTTGACGCAGCAGTAGCTCCTACTTGCACTGCAACCGGTCTGACTGAAGGTAAGCACTGCTCCGTATGTAACGAAGTTCTCGTTGCACAGGAAGAGGTTGCAGCTCTTGGTCACACCGAGGTTGTGGAAGCTGCAGTAGCAGCAACCTGCACCAAGGAAGGTAGCACCGAAGGCAAGACTTGCTCCGTATGTAACGAAGTTCTTGTTGCAAAGGAAGTAGTACCTGCTCTTGGACATAAGTGGGATAACGATTGCGATAACGCTTGCAACGTTTGTGACGAGAAGAGAACTGTACCGGATCACGTTTACGGTGATTGGGTAGTGGTTGAAAAGCCCGACGCGAACTCCACAGGCAAGCAGGAGCGCACATGTACCGTTTGCGGATACAAGGAAACCGAAGAGCTTCCCATGACCGTTTCCGTTGGTGCATGGATCGCCATCATTGCTGTAATCGTACTCATTTTGGGCGGTGCCGGCTTTGCCGTTTACTGGTTCTTGATCAGAAAGAAGAACGCTCCTGCTGCTCCCGATGCAGAAGGAGAGGTTCCCGCATCTGACGAAGCTCAGGAAACTGATGAAACTCAGGAAACTGAAGAAGCTCAGGAAACTGAAGAAGCTCAGGAAACTGAAGAAGCTCAGGAAACTGAAGAACCTCAGACTCCGGACGAACCCCAATAACGCAACTTAAATAACAATAAAGCCATTACGGTTCTTTGGAACCGTAATGGCTTTCCTTTTGAAACAAGCAAAAAGCGGCGAGATACCCCATGCGGAGCATCTCGCCTTTTGATGATTGATCATACGTATTTTGATGAGATGCGGCTCTTGAGCGTCAGTATGCGTCGTACGGCAGCATCGATCATTTCCTCGGGGATGGTACCGTCTAAAACAGCTTCCAGCACAGCAGGATATTGCTTTTGATAAGAGGTGCAGCAAAGCAAGTCGTTGCCGGAAAGCACCGCCTGAACGGCAGACGCGCGATCGCCCGTGTAAAGCGTAATGGCATTCATGTCGAGCGAATCGGTCATAATCAAGCCGTCAAAGCCCATTTGTTCACGTAAAAGCTTATGCACAGCGGGAGAGAGCGAGGCGGGAATATCGGGATCCATACAGGAAACGATGTTATGTGCTACCATGACAACCGGAGCGCCCGCTGCGATGCCTGCTCGGAAGGGGGCAAGGTCAAAGGATAGGAAGGTATCGAGATCGCGGTCGTCATGTGCGATCGAGGTGTGGGTATCCACGTTGTCGCCATAGCCGGGGAAATGCTTGAGGCTTCCGATCATGCCGTGCTCTTGCATACCGCGTACAACTGATTCAATATATGCTGCAGTTTCGTTCGGATCGTGTGAGGCTGTGCGTTTGAAAATAAAGCAATCGGGGTTGCCGGACATATCACAGACCGGTGCATAGTTGAAATTGACACCCAGATCAAGCAGAAAATCGGATTTTTCACAAGCATCGGCATAGGCAGCGTCAGGGCCACCCGCTGCCATCAGCTCGCGGGGAGAGGGGAAGGGCTCGGAACGGAACGCGGGATATTTCGAAGCACGCACGACCCCTCCGCCCTCTTCGTCTGCTGCGATAAACATGGGAATGGGGGATGCTGCCTGATAAGAAGCAAGTAATGCGCGCATATCATTCGGCGTGCGGTTTGCGAAATCCACTGCATACAGCGTAAAGCCGCCAATGTGATAATCGGTCACAGCCTGCATGGCGAGGTCGTCATCCTGTGGACGGCGCACCACGAACATCTGACCAACCTTTTGCTCCAGTGAAAGAGAAGATAGCGTTTGTTCAATGTTCATATCCCTACTCCTTAATCCAGTTCGTTGAGGTATTCCTCCAGCGTCAGGCCCTGCTCATAGATTTCGGTTGCGGCTTTGACCCCCACAAAACGGTAATGCCAGGGCTCGTAGGAATATCCTGTGATGTGTGTTTTATCCTTGGGGTAACGCAGAATAAAACCAAAGTGATGGGCGTTGTTCACCAGCCATTCGTAGGCGGGATTTTGTGCAAAGGTTTCGTCAAGGGAAACGTAGTTGATGCTGATCAGGTCGATCACGTCTCCCGTATGATGCTCACTTGTGCCGGGAGCTGCCGAGTAGGTCAGCACGTATTCGCGCGCCTGCTGCTCAGTCCAGCCGGGATGCGCTGCCATTTCGTTTTCAAGATAGGTGTTGAACAGCGATTGTTGGTAAGCATATGAGCGATAGCCGCTGGTCACTACGATATCTGTATATCCAAGTGCGTGCAGCTCCTTGATCAGCGCCTCTGTTGCCATGGCGGGATATTTGCGCAGCTGTACGTCCTTGCCATATAAGGTAATGGAACCGTCCAAGGATACCAGATCCGGTGGACAGTAGTGCTCGTTGGAGGTGTGCGTTTTGTTGAGCAGGACCAGATATTGCGTATCCTGTGTGTTGATGAATTTCTGATAAGGCTTCATATCAATCGTGTAATCATAATTGGACAAGGCATTGTTTTGATTGTTGCATGCACTTGCAAGTAAGCAAAAGCACAGAAGAGCGCAGAGAAAAGTGATCAAGCGTTTCGTGGTCATTTGTATAGCTCCTTACGGTTTGGTTTCCACCATTAAAAAATAGGGAGAGGTGGGGGAGTTGATGATCTGTACGCGTGTAACGCATACCTTGAATCGGGAGAGCGAAGAGAGGTATTCACATACCAGCTTGCCTTCCTCGTCACCCTCCTTGTGACCGGGGTAGATGGCAATGTTGAGAATGCCGTCGCGGTCAAGCAGCTCAATGGCATCGCGGATGGCAGGCAACGTGGTCTCTCTCATGGTGGTAATGGATTTGTCACCGCCCGGCAGCCAGCCCAAGTTGAACATGCCCACGCGGAAGGGCGTTTTGACGTACTCCTTGACCTTGTGGTGGGAATCGTGGATCAGCGTTACGTTGTCGGGGCAACCCTGCTCAGCGAGGTTTTTGCGCGTAGACTCCAAGGCTTGTGCCTGAATATCAAAGGCGTATACGTGGCCGCTCTCGCCAACTGCTTTAGATAAAAATGCCGTATCATGGCCGTTGCCCATGGTGAAATCCACGGCAATATCACCCTCTTTTATGTGGTTGCCGATAAAAAGCTTGTGTAAAGAAAGAAGATCAATCATACTAACCTCATTTTTTAGAGGGCTTGTCGCCCTTATGTATATCCGAGCGCAGGAATTTGAAGGCACGCTCTACAGCGTCCTTGGAATTGTACCACGGCTCGTCATCGTATCGGTAGTCAAATTTTTTACAGAACCAGCTCACGTCCTCGCGCAGCTCGTCAAAATAGGTCAGCTCGACCGACTCGCAATCGTCGATGAAAGGATTGACCTTTTTCTTGGGCAGGCGAGTCTGTCCGTACTGCAGCAGCTTTTTGTAGTGCGGCAGGCAGAAGTAGGGCTGGGCTTTGAGCTTGGCAGGGAAGTCCTCGTCCACGTTCCAAAGCAAAACGGCTGTGGCAACCATGTGCTCGAAATGGAAGGCAATGCGGTTGCAAACGTAGCAAGAGCCCTCCAGCTTGTCAATGCGTTTGGCGCTTTTGGCGGGATTGCCGCGCAGCTCTTTGCGCAGCTGATCAAGATGGCTTTCCAAGGTCAGCGCCATGCCAAGGCGGTTTTTGCGCACGAACATCATGTCGTAATGCGTGCGGCAGAATCCCTCTTCGTTGGTGCGGATGCGAACGTCCGGCTCCATCATGGAGGCCCCCAAAATCAGATCCAGTTCGTTTTCCTCTAATTTATTGTAAATGGCGCAAAAGGGGCAGCCAAGAGCGTGGTTGGCTGCTGAGGCTTCAAATGCCTCGTTGACGGGTATGGTGTAAATTTGTTCCATAAAGCTCCTCCGGAGTTATTCTGTAAAGATTATAGCATGTTTGATGAGTCATATGCAAGGGTATTTTGTTAAAATTAATAATTCCGTTGTTGTAGTACGCTGTAGCAATGAAAGGTCATAAATGCTGCAGTGTAATTACGCTTTTGCTCTGAAATAAGCATCTGCAAGACTGTTGAAAAAGAGTCTGCGCGTGCGGAACAGTTCGGTCTTGTTTCTGCCGAAATGCACAGCGTTGGTCAGAATCATTCCCCACAGGCGGCTGTCGCGGTCCACGTAGAGTGCCGTTCCCGTAAATCCCGTGTGGCCGTAACTGCCCTCGGAAAACAGCGCGCCGGTCAGGGTGGAGAAAGCGGGAGTCAACTGAAATCCCAAGCCGCGGTTTTCATTTTTGCCGGGTGTTGCGTTGTAAATCGCTTTTTCAAAGGTGCGGGGATTGAGATAAAGACCTGTATCGCATCTGCCGCCGGAGGCAATCATGCGTGCAAATCGAATCATGTCGTCAAGTGAAGCAAATACGCCCGCATTGCCCGAAACACCGCCCAAAAACGAAGCATTTTCGTCGTGTACGCGGCCGCACAGATACTCCCCGTGCAGGGAAGAAAACTCGGTCGTGACCACGTTTTTGGTGGTGGGATTGTAGCAGGTGCTGCTCATGCCTAACGGCTCAAATACCTCTCGCTGCGCCAGCACGTCCAAAGGCGCACCGCCCACCTGCTCCAAGATCTTTTGCAAAAGGATGTAGCCCATGCAGGAATAATGTACCTGCTCCCCCGGGGCGCACCAAGGCTTGGAGCAAAGAATGATGCGCACAGCATCCGCAGGATCATCGGTCTGCGTCCAGAGCGGAATGTGCGGCGTGATGCCCGAATTGTGGTGCATGAGATTGCGGATGGTCACGTCCCCGCGTCCTGCCGGTGCGTCTGCAGGGATCTCAAAATAACGGGAAAGAGGGTCGGAAAGCTCGATCTCCCCGCGCTCGACCATGCGCAGCGCCACCATGGTGGTGGAGACCAGCTTGGAAAGGGAGGCCAGATCGAAGAGCGTATCGTGCTCTAAAGGCAGAGCCTCGGGATATACCTGACGGTTACCCATAAAGCCGCTGTCCAGCAGCTCGTCACCGCAGCCGATGGCATATGCAATGCCGGGATATGCGCCTGCATCCAGTCCGTTTTGCAGAATTTGTCGGGAACGGGAAAAATCGGGAGTATTTTGCATGGTCATAGCCTCCTATTTTACGCGACTTTTCTATATTATACAATATTTTTGAAAATACCTCAATAGTAAAAGCGAAATTTGTTGACAAGACCTTTTTGGGTGTGCTATAATCTATATATGAACAGAGGAGCCTGCAAGAGCGTTTGGCTTTTCGGTTCTGAAATTTGTTAACGGAGGTATTTTCCCCATGATCTCAAGATCTCAACTCAAAAGAGAGGCAAAAGAAGCTCTGAAGCCCCATCATTGGATCGCAGTTGGCGTATCGGTCGTCGCAAGCCTGATTATAGGTGTTCTGAGCGGCACTTTTGTCGGTGCGCTGTTCGCTCCCATGTTGAGCTTTGGCGTATGCTCGTTTTATATGAATCTTGTCGCAAACAACCAAGCAAAGTTTGAAAATCTGTTTACAGATACGTTCTCCAATTTCCTTAAGAAGTGGGGCGCTGTATGGCTGGTGGCATTGTACACGGCTTTGTGGTCGTTGCTGTTCTACATTCCCGGTCTTGTAAAGAGTTATTCGTATGCAATGACCTATTACATTATGCTGGATCATCCCGAAATGGGCATCAACGAGGCTATCACCGAGAGCCGCAGAATGATGGACGGCTACAAGTGGAAGCTGTTTGTGCTGGATCTGTCCTTTATTGGCTGGCATCTGCTTTGCATGATCCCCGTGGTAGGTACGCTGATTGGTATTCTGTACGTAACACCTTATAAGGCTACCACAAGAGCAGCCTTTTATGAGGAGCTCAAGGCCGTCAACGGCTGATTTGGCCAATCCCGTCAATACCGCAGCTTGGGCTGCGGTATTGCAGTTTTGCGAGGTTTTATGAAGCAACTGAAATGCGGCGCGAGCGTGCGCCTGTGGAGAAGCGAGCTTTGCCGCATGGCTGCACGTATGAGTTTTACAGCGGTGAGCAGACGCAGATCAAGGATTGGCTGGAGCTTTGTCTTGATACGCTGATCCCCACCAAAGAGGAGAAGTGGTTTACCGACACTATCTTGGCATATCCCGATCTTTGCCCCGAGCGAGATCTGTTTTTTGTGGTTCAAGATACCGGCAGAAGAATTGCCACCACGGCGGCTGTCAGTCACGGCTGCGAGGGGTACATCCATATGGTGGCGGCAGCGCCCGACGTGCGCGGTCAGGGGATCGGACACGCCATGCTGCGCCATGCGCTTGGCATGCTGGAGGAGCGCGGATGCACCTATACGGTGCTGACCACCGATGATTTTCGACTTGCCGCAATCAAGACATATCTGGACGCGGGCTTTGTGCCTGTGATCGAGCAGGATCCCGAAAGCAACGTGCGCTTGCGCTGGGAAAGAGTGCTTGCCGAGCTGCGTTATACGCAAAAAATACAGTTTTTGGAGAGTTAAAACATGATCAAAGCAGTAAAAGGAAAAGCAAAAGAATTGGTAGTGGACAATTTCGCAGGCTCGATCTTCGCCTTCTTTTTGTTGGTGGTGTTGACCGTTTTGCTGGATGCCACGGGCATTGGTGCCATTTTTTCGGGCGTGATTGCGTTCGCCTACGCGATCTTTTCGTATGAGCTGATCAAAACCAAAAAGGCAAAGATTGGCGCGTTTTTCGGCGGCATATTCAAAGGCTTTTTCAAAAAATGGGGAGCCGGCCTTCTTGTGGGGCTGTACACCTTTTTGTGGTCGCTTTTGCTTTTGATCCCCGGCTTGATCAAGAGCTATTCGTACGCCATGACACCGTACATTATGGCAGAAAAGCCCAAGATGGGCATCAATGATGCCATTACAAAAAGCCGCGAGATGATGGATGGACACAAGTGGCAGCTGTTTATGCTGGACCTGTCTTTTACGGGCTGGATGCTTTTGAGCATTCTGACACTCGGTCTTGCGCTGGTGTTCGTGTGGCCCTATTACAGTGCCGCAAGAGCGGAATTTTACAAGCAGATCAAAAAGAGCTCGCGATCCGCATAAAAGACACAACAAAAGACCAACCCAATCGGCTGCAAAATTAGCGGTAAAAGAATAAAGGAGAGTTTGCGAAAGTGATTCGCAAGCTCTCTCTTTTGTCGTTCTATTGGTGATATTCCGACTGCGTCGAAGTGTTATTGCCCGGTGGGCAGTGATATTGTTCGGCTTCGCCTCACAGTGATATTCTATTCGCCTCAAACTCGCGAAGCGAATAACACTCGGCGTAAGCCGAATATCACTGCCAAAGGCAATATCACTCGCCA
>JAFTLD010000016.1 GCA_017452945.1 Clostridia bacterium
AATCGAACCCATGTTACCGCCGTGAAAGGGCGGTGTCTTAACCGCTTGACCAACGGGCCTGGTAGCGGGAATTGGACTTGAACCCATGACCTACCGGGTATGAACCGGTTGCTCTAGCCAACTGAGCTATCCCGCCATATTTCGCGTCCTTTTCGCAACGCCTGTATATTATAGCATGGCACTTTCAGTTTGTCAATACTTTTTTGAAAGTTTTTTTGAAAATTTTGCGTTTTTTCTGTGTTATTTCTGCAATATATTGCATTCAAGAGCATATTTGTTGCTCTCCAAGACTTGACATCCTTCATAAATTGTATTATAATGGATATTTAGAGACCCCTTCCCTATCAATAAGTTATATCAAAATCATTTTCAGGAGGTTTACCGTGTATAATCTGATCATTATCGGAGTCATGGCACTGATCGTTTTGCTCAGTGCAGGTCACTCTGCTTTATTCGGATTCCGTCGGGCAAACGCGCGCCTGATCGCTGCCGTGCTTTCTGCAACGGGTGCGATCATTACCTGCGTTCTGATCAAGAACTTTTTGCCCACACCCACTACCATCATTGAGCTGATCCAAAACAACATTGAGTGGATCGGCAACCAATTCGGCACCGATGTCGTTGCTTTCATCGAGCAGGCTATCGAGATCGCCAATATCTCCCCCACCCTGCTTGAGCTGGCCATTCAGCTGGTAGGCGCACTGATCCTGCCTCTTGCCTGCGTCACCCTGTTCTGCATCTTCTTTGCCGTTTCCTGGATCGTTAGCGCCATCGTGATGACGGTCATTGAGCACAAGGAGAAAAGAAGAGAAGAGGAAGAGCTGGCAGAGGACGGCGATGCAGAGCCTCGCAAGCCCTTCAAGGGCTCTCGCTGGGTCGCTGCAGGTCTTGGCCTTGTGCAAGGCCTTGTGATTGCGCTGATCCTTTTCGTTCCCGTTTCCGCTTACACCTCTATTGCTTCTCCTACGTTGGATGAACTGACCGCACAAGAGATCCTTGATGAGAACGATCCCATCATCCACACCGCCAAGGACGTTGTCGGTCAGATCCATACAGCCCCCGCCATGAAGGCATACCGCCTGATGGGCGGTGACCTGCTCTCCGATACTTTGATGAGTATGAAGGTATCCGGTGTCACCGTCAACACAGCCGACGAGCTTGGCTCACTGATCACACTGGTGCAGCACGTCACAGAGCTGAGCAAGACCGAGTTCAAGAACTACGGTCAGGAGCAGGCCGAGATCATTCGCGCCATCGGTGATTCCTTTGGCGATTCCGAACTCTTGACGCCCATTGTTGGCGACATTCTGTACGCCGCTACCGACGCATGGCTGAACGGTGAGGCCTTCCTTGGCATGGAGCGTCCCTCGCTGGGCGAGTCTGCCGAGATGTTCGAGCCCTTTATTACAGCTCTTCTGGAGATCTTCCACGAGGATGCAAAAGAAGCTATACTTTTGAAGGCCGACGTCAAAACACTGGCTGAAATAGTTGCTGTTCTTGCACAAAACGGTGTTTTTGCCAACCTTTCAGACACCGATGCATTGCTGACCACACTTGGCGGCGAGGGTGTAGTTTCTTCCCTGATCACAACCCTTGGCGAAAACCAGACCATGAAGCGTCTGATTCCCGAAGTCATGAATCTTGGCGTACGTGCCATCGGTCAGATCCTGAACGTACCTGCCGACACCGAGGCAGTTTACGACCAGTTCATGGACGAGGTGACAGGCACGCTCAACGAGATCCGTGCGCTGCCCGAGCAGGAGCGCATTACCGCGCTTTCCTCCGAGCTGACCACCGCTTTTGATACCGCAGGCGTTGACATTGATCCGCAGGTGCTTGATTTCTATGCAACCGCTATGATTCACGATCTTGTGGACAACAATCCGGGCGGTGAGGTGACCGCTGCCGACGTGCAGGCATTCTTCGTACTGTATGCCGAGAGCACCCTGAGCAACTCCTCCTCCGTTGCCGCTAAGCCTCAGTTTGATATGCTCAGCAGCACAGACAAGGCTAAGACAGATCCCCTTGCAGGCTCTGTTTACGAGAGCATGACCGAGGAGCAGAGAAAGAACTCCGCAGCTGCTGCTGTTGCACAGCTTTGCGTGGAGCTGACCAAGCTGGACGCTGAGGCTACCGACATTTCCGAGCAGGCAAAGGCGATCGTTGATCAGGTCTTTACCGAGCTGCTCGGCTCCGATCACGCTGCGCTGGAATACTTGGCACAGGTTGAGATCACCGCCCCCGTTTCCGCATCCGCTGTGGATAATGCTGCAAGCATGAAATCCACCGAGGATATGAAGAAGACCTCCACCGTCGTCACGCTGGAATCCATGCTGATCGACACCAAGGAGGCAGCACTCAAGATCAACTCCGAAACGCTTGCTACCGATGCAGCAGCGATTTCCGCTATTTTTGAAGCAGCTACCAGCCTGACCGACGCACTTGCGGGTTCCGGTGAAGAACTGGATGTGGCTGCACTGGCATCCTCCGTTGGTACCATTCTGGATTCCCTTTCCCAGACCGAAACCTTTGGTAAAGACAAGACTGCCGGGTTGTTTACCGCTGTGCTGCAATCCGAAACCGTGCGCGACGCGGCAAACCTTGACATGAAGACCGCCACCGAGCTTGCCAACAAGGCAACCGAGGGTGAGCCCAACTACACCCAGACCATGACCACCATTGCGGGCAGCGTGAACATTATGGAAACGCTTTCCAAGGACGGCAACATCTCCGAGGATGAGCTGGTAGATCTGATCCGCAATCTGAACTCTCAGACCGCGGGCATGATCGAGGTTTACGTAACCCCTGCGCGCTTGGTCGAGAACAAAATTCCCGAAAAGTACTCCGTCTTCACCTCCGATATGATCAAGTCCCTGTTCGGTTACATTGCCGATTCGGATAAGCAGAACTCCGAGGCTGAGGCAAAGGCGCTCAATCAGATCATGAACATTGCGCTGGCTGCTAAGAAGTCGGATGACAAGAAACTGTTCTCCTCCGCTCCCGGTGCCGAGGACGGCAAGCTGCCCACCGCAACCGAGACAGTCAACACCCTGCTGGATTCCAAGGCTGTCAGACACGCGCTGGTTGACGTCATGACCGAGAACGGTGAGGTCACCGTATTCGATCCTTACGGATTTGGTGAAAAGATCCATGAGGAATCTCCCGATTATACGGCTTGCGTTGACGCGATCTACGCATACCGCCAGGCACATCCCGAGGTGGATGACGCTGTATTTGAGGCACTGGCCGCTCTGATGGGTATCAAGATCGACCTGTGATCCATATAATAAATATCCCCCGTAAAACGGGGGATATTTCAGTTTCGGGCTTAGCCCTGATAATACCGGCTGCGCACAAGTGCGCTGCGAGGTGGTCTGCCGACCACGCAATTGTTACTTACTACCCGTAAACGGGGCTATTCTGAATTTTATCACTCATTGTAGGAACAGACGTCCTCGACTGTCCGTCCAGAGTCAATTCTCTTCGTGTTAATGCGGACAGTCGAGGACGCCTGTCCCTACAACCGCGATTTTTTGTTTGCTTTTCTTATTTGTTTTTAGTTTATCGGTTATAGCTCCTTTTCAACCACGCGACTATCGCGTGGTTTTCATTTTTCAATGCATGCTTCATCAATCCGTGATCAGTTCAAGACCTGCGATCAGCGTCTCATAGCTGATCATGCCAACCTCCTTGGCTACCACGTCACCATTTGCGTTCACAAAAACAGTCGTGGGATACCCCGTAATGCGATAGGCAGAGGTAGCTTGTCCCTGCGTGTCAAAGTAAATGTCAAATCCAAAGCCCTGCTCCTGCACAAAGGCTGTGGCCTTGTCCACGGTTTCATGTACACCGTCGGTCACGTTGACCATCAGGAACACAACGTCGGGATTTTCCGCATAGGCCTTATCAAAATCGGGCATCTCGCGTACGCAATAGCCGCACCAGGTTGCCCAAAAGTTGATTACCACGGGCTTGCCGTAAAAATCCGACAGCTTGACCGAATTGCCGTTTTCATCCAGCACGGTGAAATTGGGCGCGTTCCCGCTTTGCACAGCAGCCGTGCTCTGTTGATCGGTACCGTATGAATCCTCTGTCCCGCTGTCATCACAGGCGGCCAACGTCAGCACAAGGCATGCAGCCAATATTACCAATAACCATTTGATATTTTTCACGAAAAACTCTCCTTATCATTCTTTTTACGCAGCAATGCTGCAAAAGGCAACAGCGCGATCACGCCCACACTGCCAAGTATTGCACCGCAGCCACCCGACTGAGCCTCTGTTTCATTCTCAGAAGCGGGAGTTTGCGTGGGTTGCTCAGCCAACGGTGCTTGGATTGTAACCTCCTCGGACGTCTGCTCCGTTTGAGTCGGCTCGGGCTTGCCCGCAAGCGTCAGGTTGACAAAATCCTTAACCAAGAAATCCGTCCCGTTGAATTTATACGCTGCCAAAATATTCTCGCTTTCGTCTGCATCAATGGCACAGGGCAAAACGCCAAGCACTGCACCGTTTTGCGGCACAAATGCGGTGGTGTCGATATGCAGATCGGTCTTACCGCCAATGGTGCAATCGGTTTCCATACGCACAAGCGACCAAGGAATATATACCTCAATGGTATAAGAGTCGCTGCCCTTTTTGTGTCCCTTGGCAGCACCCGTGATCTCGTCCGATACCAATCCGTCCAGATAATTGTGCCTCCATGCGACGATCTTGCCCGCCTTTGTTGCACCGAACGAGAAGAAAATGCCCTCGTTTGAGTCGTTTGCAGGAATGGCATGTGCGGGATTGATGGCAATCTCCAGACAGTCAATGCCTACCCAATAGCCATCCTCACCGCGGTAGCTGGGTGTGGTATCATTGATGGTCCCCGCATAATAAAGGCCGCCCTCATCCCATGCAAAATACCACGTCACAAAGGACTCTCCCACCTCGCCAACCCAGGCAGAGGCGCTCTCGGCATTCATGACGTAGGTGCTCTCGGCAGCATACTCCCCCTCGGAGATCACTCCGTCCACGGTGGGTGTGCCGTACTGTGCCACCATTTCAAAATCCGCCTTGGCAGAGGCTGTGGGAATAGCACTCAATAAAAGCAAAGCAATGCAAAAAACCAAAACAACCGCTTTTTTCATGGCAATTCTCCAATCCATTTTTTTATATTGTAGCACAGCCTTGCAAAAATGTAAAGTAAAAAATCGCCCGAGGCCTTGCAAATCCTGCCAAAATGCGGTACAATATAGGAAATACGAAATTTGGACGGTAAGATATAGACATGTTTATTGTTTTTGAAGGTATAGACGGTGCGGGCAAGACCACGCAGATAGAGCTTTTGGCCGACAAGCTGCGCGGCGCGGGATTTGATCCTTACATTACGGCAGAGCCGACGGGTATGGAAACCGGCAAGGCCATTCGGCGCGTGCTTTCGGGCGCGGTACCCAAGACACCCACACAGGTGGCGGCTATGTTTGTGCAGGACAGAATTGACCACAACGTTGACCCCGAGCAAGGCATTGAGGTGCTTCTTGCGCAGGGCAAGGCGATCATTTGTGACCGCTACTATTACTCATCCTTGGCTTATCAGGGCTCGCTGACAGATTTTGATTGGGTGATGGCGGCCAACTGCTCCTGCCCCGAGATCCGACGCCCCGACCTTTGCATTTTCCTGGATCTTTCCCCCGAGGAGAGCATGAAGCGCATTACAAAGGGTCGCACACAGACCGAGATCTACGAAAAAGCCGATACGCTGACAAAGGTGCGCGCACGTTACATGGACGTTTTCCAAAAGCTGTCCGCGCGCGGTGAGCAGATCGAGATCATTGACGCATCGGGCAACATCGAGCAGACCGCAGAAGCGATCAATGCAGCCATCAAAAAGCATTTTGACATTGGATGATAAAACAGGGCTTGCCGCAGCAAGCCCTTTACTATTTTTCTTTTTTGGGGTGCTCAGTCGACCACAAAGGCGCTAAGCATGGTTTTAAGTTTTTCTACGTCCTCGTCCTTATGCACGTGCACGGCTACGGGCTGACGCAGATCCAGGCTGAAAATGCCCAGCAGAGACCGACCGTCCACGAGGTATCTGCCCGATCCGAGATCAACAGATCCGTCGTAAGCAACCAGTGTGTTGACCAGCGTGTATACGTCGTTGATCTCCTTTAATCTGATTTCAAAGCTTTGCATGATTGTTTCCTCCTTGTGAGAAATGGGATATGTGCTCTTTCGAGTACGCCATCATTATACTCCGAACGTCTGTGAAATGCAAGAGACATACCGACGAAGTTACCAATCATGTCATGAAAATATTGGTTATATTGCACAATTATAGGCGTGTTGCATTATGCAACACGCCTATAATCCTTTAGCCAAAGAAATGTTCCTCGACCTCAGCGCACAGCCAATGATACATGGGAAGATGGTATTCCTGCACACGGTACGTATCGGTCGCGGGTGCATGCATCACCACGTCCGCAATCTCATCCAGCGCGCATTCACGCTCTCCTACCATGCCGATCACAGATACGCCAAGCGCCTTTGCCACACGGGCAGCGGCCAACACGTTTTTGGAATTGCCCGAGGTAGAAATGCACCAAAGCACGTCCCCCTTCTTGGCCATCGCCAGCGTCAGCTGAGCGTACACGGTTTCGGCATCCACGTCGTTACAAAAGGCCGAAATGATTGCTCCCTGTGAAGGCAGCGCAATGGCAGGCAAGCCCATTTGCAAACGGTCTGCCAGCTCCTGCCCCAGCGCATCACGCAACTGTGGTGTCAGCTCCCTTTTCAACGCAAAGCCCTTGAGCAGCTCACCCGCGATATGGTCGCAATCGGCAGCCGAGCCACCGTTGCCGCACAAAAGCAGCTTTCCCCCGTGCGCATACGTATCGATCAAAAGCTCCCTTACCTGCTCCAGCACCGCTTTTTGCGCCGCAAGCTGGGGATAACGTTCAAACAAATCTATCTTCATAACAAGCTCCTTATTTCGCCATCATAGCCACGCAAAGCGCAGCCATATCACCCACCGATTCGGTCAGCGCGGCAGGTACAACGCGGCAAACCGCCAGCGATTGCGGCAAAGCTTCCGCGGCAAGCGTTTTCCCCATTGCCTCTTTGAGCAAATGCCCGCTCCTTGCATAAATGCTGCCAAGCACGATACATTCCGGATTGAGAATATCCACCAGCACCGCAAGTCCGCGCCCCAGCATCTCACCGCAAGCCTGCCAGACCGCGATCGCGACCTCGTCACCCGCATCGGCTGCCTCGGCTAAGGATTTGGCACTTATGCTGCCAAGCTCGTCCTCGCTTTTGCAAAAACTGCAGGATTTTCCCTTTGCCAGCGCATCCTTGGCATAAGCCGCGCCCAACTGAGCCAGCCCGCCGCCGCTGCAAAAGCCCTCAAAAGAGCCTTTTTTATAATATCCGACAGGGCCGTCCGGTGACATGCGCACATGTCCCACCTCGCCTGCGTTGTCGTTTGCGCCAACGTAAAGGCGTCCGTCCAATACAAGTCCTGCGCCCATACCCGTGCCAAAGGTCAAAAATATCATATTCCGCGTTCCCTTGCCTGCACCGAAGTGATACTCCGCCAAGGCACACGCGTTGGCATCGTTGCAAAGCGCGACAGGCAGGCCAAAGCGATCCTTCAGCATCTGCACAATGGGTACGTTATCCCATCCGGGCAGATTGGGAGGCGATTGGATCAACCCCAGACGCGAATCCAAGGGGCCTCCGCAGCTGATGCCGATGGCCTTGACGGCATCCCCCCGATCCTGCGCTTGCGCAATCAGCTGCTCGGCAGTCTGTATGATTCGTGCCAGAGTTGCATCCTTTCCGACCGTATCAAAGCGTACCTTTTGCAGCACCGCTCCGCTCTCATCGCCAAGAACAAGCGCGCATTTCGTGCCGCCTATATCAATTCCGAGATATATTTCCATATCAATCTTCCAACTCCTCGAGCTCCTCATAATCAAGGAGCAATTGCTCCTCGATCTCATTCTTTCGTGCATCTAACACAGCCACGCGCTCATAATCGGTTGCCGCCTCTCCGTACAAAGCTTCTTCGATCTCTGCAAGCTCTGCTTCCAGCGATTTGCACTCGGCATGCAATTTTTCAATGCGACGCACTCTTTTGCGCTCTGCCGCCACATCCTGCTTGTTTTTGAGATACTGCATCTTGGCGGTGCTGACCTCTTCCGTAGCAGAAACGATCTCTCCCACCGGTGCCTCGGCACGGCGTGCCTGCACGTATCTTTCATATTCCGTATATCCCTCTCCGGGATGATCTACGTTAAAATCCAGCACATCCCCCGTAAAGGGCGCACCGGGCGCAAGACACAGCACACGCGTGGCAAGCTTTTCAACAAGATATCTGTCATGCGACACCACCAGAATGGTTCCTTCAAAGCCGTGCAACGCATTCTCCAGAGCTTCGCGCGAATCAATATCCAAGTGGTTGGTAGGCTCGTCCAGGATCAGCAGATTCATCTCGGACAAAATCAGCTTGGCAAGCGTCAATCTTGCCCTCTCACCGCCCGACAGCACCGCCACGGGCTTGAACACGTCCTCACCTATAAAACGGAACAGCGCAAGCGCGTTTCGGATCTCGGTTTCGGTCTTTTGCGGATACGCGTCCCAAAGCTCGTCGATCACTGCGTTTTCGGGATCGAGATTCTGGTTTTCCTGATCGTAATAGCCGACCTTGACGTTATATCCCGCCTCGATCTTACCCGCAGCGGGAGTCAGCTTATCCAATATCAGCTTGATCAGGGTGGATTTGCCGCAGCCGTTGGGGCCGATGACCATCATGCGGTCATTCTTTTTGAGCGCAAACGACACGTCCGAAAAAATCTGTTTCTCGCCAAAGCGCATGCCCAGTCCCTTAACACTCAGCACGTCGTTGCCGCTTGGCAAGGATGCCGTAAAGCGCATACGAATGGGCTTTGGCGCACTTTCGGGCTTTGCCACGCGCTCAATTTTGGCAAGCAGCTTCTCACGCGCACGGATGGTGACATAGTTATGCGCCTGATTCCAGCGACGCTGCTGCTCTAAAAACGCCTCCTGCCGCGCAAATTCGCGCTGCTGCAGGTCATATTTCTTTTGCTGCAAGGCTCTGTCCTGCTCGCGCTGCTGCATGGTTTGCGAATAGTTGCCCTTGTAAAGCTTGGCATGGCAATTCTCCACCACCAGCGTCTTGCTTGTGACGCGGTCAAGAAAATAACGGTCGTGCGAGATGACCATAACGCACTTTTTATAAGAGATCAGAAAGCTCTCCAGCCACGCAAGCGATTCCATATCAAGGTGGTTGGTCGGCTCGTCCAAAAGCAAAATATCCGGCTCGGTGGCAAGCACTACGGCAAGAGCCAAGCGCGTACGCTGACCGCCGCTGAAGGTGTCAATACTGCGCGCACCGTCCTCGCGGTCAAAGCCCAGCTTTTGCAGAATCGACGCACACCTACCGCGAAATTCCATACCGCCGTCGCGCAAAAACCGCTCGTGCAGGCGGGTGTATTCTCCCGTCAAAACGTCGTAATCGGCTCGGCTCGTATCCTGCAATGCCATCTCCAGCTCGGCAAGCCGCTGCTCTGCGGCAAGCAGGTGCGGAAAGGCGTGATACATCAGGGACAAGGCAGTGCCGTCCCCCTCACGCTCAAACGCACCGTCCTGGGTCAGAATGCCAAGCGTCTTGTCCTTGGAGATATACACTCTGCCCTCGGTTGGCTCATACGTCCCCGTAATCATGCGGAACAGCGAGGATTTTCCGCTGCCGTTGACGCCTATGATGCCCAGCTTATCGCTCTCATCCAAAGAAAAGGAGATATGCTCCAATATGACGTCCGTCCCAAATGACAGACCGAGATCGTCTACGCTCAGTATCGTCATATTTCATACCTCCAATCAAATATCATTAAAACAACTTAAAATTATGCTCAGAAATAAAATCCTTAAGCCACAGCCAATAGAACAGCACCAACGCAAACGACGCCAGCGTGATAATGGCGATCAGCAACCAGTGCTTGACCTTGAATTCGGGCTTTGCCTGATCGCGGGGTACCACACCAACTCTGCGCAAAAGTGGGAACAGCGCGGAGATGAACAGTACGATAAACGCTGCCTCAAAGGGAAATAGCAGCAGATTTTTGCCGATACGCACGCCATTGATAAACGCTGCGACCGAGCCCTCTGCACCCATGGCGTAATACTGCCACTTGAGAATTGCGGGATTGACCAGCAAATTACAGATCACGTTGACTGTAAATTTAGACAGCAGCACACGACCGACAGTAATTTTTCTTCTCCATAAAAACAGGCCGAATATAAACGAGCTCAGCATTTCCACCAGCATAAAGGGAGGAAAATAGGGCTGTCCCGCTACGGGAAACAGGATGCAACCGAGCGTATCGCTGATCGAACCGGACACAAAGCTGACCACAGGGCCGCAGACCATGGCACCGACCGCGTTGACGTAGCAATCCAGCGTGAAATTCAAGCCGGGCAGCACCTGGATCTTGAAGATCGGCATCTTTACCAACACACGAAGGGCAATAAACAGGGCAGCAAACACCAATATCTTGATGTCCTTGAACTGCGCTGCCGCATCGATCCAATACTGTTTGCCGTATCCTGCACCTGCAGGCAAAAGCTCGGGAACTGTTCTTTTTTTCATAAAAAATCCTCCTTTCCTCACCTATATCGCAAGAAAAAGAGGCAAAGCTGCCGTATTCGTGCCATATAAAGCGGGATGCAAAGGGTGAACCGCGGATAAGGCTTGCCTTATTCCTTCGTCCTGCGGACAACTCCCCGTCCCGCAAGCACTTGACGCTCACCGATTTACTCTTAATATAGGAATATTATACCACCGGGGCAGGGTTTCGTCAAGAGCTTGATGAAAAATGCAATATGCATTTGCATTTATCTCTTGCGTTACGTGTCGATTTGTGTTATACTTAAAATGGAAGATTATTAATCACTTTACATAAAGGGGCAAACATGGTTTTTTCAAGCTTATTTTTCATTTTCTCATTTTTGGTCATCTGTTATGCGCTGTACGCAGCCGTCAAGGGCATTCGTGCGCGCAATCTGATTCTGTTGGTCGCGTCCCTGATCTTTTACGCATGGGGAGGCCCGGCCTTTGTGCTGCTTTTGTGCCTTGAAACCTTTGTTTGCTACGTCAGTGCTTTGATCATTGATCAGCTCGGGCCTATGACGCGCCCGGCAAAGAGTATCTCCTGGGTGAACGCAGGCTTTTGCCTTGCTTTGCTGGTGCTGTTTAAGTATACGGGCTTCTTTTTGAGCATTCCGCACGATCTGTTCGGCATTCCCGAGATCATTCCCGCAATCACACTCCCCATCGGTATTTCGTTCTATACCTTCCAGCTGCTCTCCTACGTCATTGACGTATACCGCGGTGAGGTAGAGGCGCAAAAAAGCTACACAAACCTGCTGCTTTACGCCTCCCTGTTCCACCAGTGCATTGCAGGCCCCATCGTGCGTTATGCCGACGTGGCGCGTGAGATCGAAGAACGCCACGTCACCTGGAACGATGCGGCACAGGGCGTTTCGAGATTTGCTATCGGTCTGGCTAAAAAGGCTCTTTTGGCAAACGGCTGCGCCATGATCGCAGACACCCTCCTGCCCTCCGCATCCACCACCAACCTCTCGGGACTCTCAGCCGTTTCCCTGCTTTTGGGCGGACTTTGCTACATGCTGCAGATCTACCTTGACTTCTCCGCCTATTCCGACATGGCCATCGGCATGGGACTAATGGTCGGTTTTCACTACAAGGAAAACTTCAACTACCCCTACGCTGCCTCGTCGGTCACCGATTTCTGGCGTCGCTGGCACATCTCGCTTTCCACGTTTTTCCGCGACTACGTTTACATCCCTCTGGGCGGTAATCGTGTCAAGGTATCTCGCCATATTCTCAATATGCTGATCGTTTGGGGCTTGACCGGATTTTGGCACGGAGCTTCCTGGAATTTCATTCTATGGGGACTTTACTACTTCGTATGGCTGATTTTTGAAAAATACGTGCTGCGCATCGGCAAAAACGCGCCTTTGGCAAGCAAGATCGCAGCGCACGTGTACGTGCTGCCCGCGGTATACTTCGGCTGGCTGCTCTTCCGCTTTGACGACCTCTCGCTTTTGTGGAGCACGATCAAGGGTATTCTTTGCCTGAACGGCAACGCCTTCTTTGATCTGAGCGCACAAACGCAGCTCAGCGGCAACTGCATCTTCCTGGCTGTCTGCATCCTTGCCTGCTTCCCTATCGCGCCCATGCTCGGCAAGCTCAAAAAGGCAGAGCGTATCCCGCCCCTTTACTATGCAGCCAACGCAGTAGGTGCAATCATTCCCACTGTGCTGGTCGTGCTCTCAGCCCTTGCCCTGATCGGGGACAGCTACAATCCCTTCCTCTATTTCCGCTTCTGATGCGAGAAAGGATACCTTATGGAACAAAAAAACATATTCAATAAAATCATGATCGTGCTGTTTTGCGCTGTCATGGTGCTGGGCTTTTTGCTGGGACTTGCATTCTTTTTGCGTCCCTCCTACTCCGAATCCGAAAAGCGCGAGCTGACTCCTTTTCCCACCTTGACGCTCGAAGGCTTTCTCTCCGGGGATTACACAGGGCAGATCAGCACCTGGTTTGCCGATACCTTTCCCTTCCGCGAGGGGCTGATTGCCGCAAACGATGCCATCAGCTCCCTCAAGGGCTTTGCTTCAGAGCAATTTCAAAGCGGAGCCTCCAATCTCGGAGGCGATCAAGGCTCGCAAGGCGGTGAAGACGTCAAGGCGGAAACCATCGCAGGCTATTACATCACGGGCGACACCGCTTACGAGATGTATTATCAAAACAAGGAAAACTCTCTGAGATACGCTGCCATGATCAACCAAGCGGCCGAGCGCCTTGACGGCAAGGCCAAGGTCTACACCATGGTCGTTCCGCTGGCATACGCCTACAACGACAAAGTTCTCAAGGTTACGGACGCATCCGATCCCAAGGCAGCCATTGACATTATGTACGAGGGCATCACGCACAAGAATGCGCGTTGCGTGGACGCCTACAGCGCCCTTGGCGCACACAAGGACGAATACCTCTACTTCCGCACCGACCACCACTGGACCGCGCTTGGTGCCTACTACGCATACACCGCCTACTGCGCGGATGCGGGAATTGAACCCCATCCTCTTTCCTATTACGAGCTGTGCGAATTTGAGGGCTTCCTCGGCACGCTTTATGCCCACACCAAGGCACAAGCGCTGCAAAAGAATCCCGACACGGTGCAGGCTTTTGTACCTCGCGGCACCAACACCCTGCGCGTACACCTGGCGGACGGCACCTCACAGAAGTTTACGGGCGGTGTGGTACGTAAGGATACCGATGCCTTTTACGCGGCTGCTGCCTCCAAGTATAATTGCTTTTTGACCAGCGATAACCCCGCAGGTACACAGCAAAGCTACTATATCAGCATCGAAAACCCAAGCATCACCGACGGCTCGGCAGTCGTTCTGGTCAAGGAATCCTTCGGCAACTGCTTTGCTCCTTTCCTTGTCGATCATTATCAGTACGTTTACGTCATCGACTACAGATATTACGATGGCTCTATTACAGAGTTTGTTGATATGACAGGCGCAAAGCAGGTCATATTCCTCAACAATCTCACCGCCACCTCGGCAGATCCTCGTCTGGACGAGATGGAAGACCTGGTAAATTGAATATACAACAAAGAAAAACCGCTCGTTTGAGCGGTTTTTCTGCAATTATTCTGTATTTATCTTGCAGCCTTCTCGGCCTCAGCCTTTTCTTTTGCAAAGAAATGCATCTCCTCGGTAGCATGTGCCAGCTTGACCAGCACGTCCTTCTTGGTAACGTAGCACCAATAGCTGTCCTCGGGCACAGACAGATCCACGCAGTCCCCCTTGGCGGTTCTGCTCTTTCTGTAATTGAATTCCACGTGCATGCTGTCCAGATTCAACGCCTTCCACTCAACCGTCAAGGGCTCACCGTAAACGCTCTCGCAGGTCAGCGTCGTACCCTCGGGCGTTTGCACCAGCTTTCCTTTTCCCTGATGATAGAATCTTCTGGCATTGGGCAGGGTTTCGACAACCACGTCGTCTTCAAAATAATACGTGCCGTTGCGGATCTCCTCCCGCACGCACGCCCTTTCCCACTTGGCCCAATCGGGAATGTGCGGATATTCCGTTTCGCCCTCCAGCGCTTTGAGCTCGCCAAGCTCTGTCATTTCCCATTTCTTGCCGCAGCTCTCACACCACAAATGGATCCCTGCAGACTCCATCTTCCCCTCAGTGCCGCAATGTGCGCACTTATAGAGCAGCGAATGCAGTCCCTTGGCGCGCTCGGGATGATCAATGATAATATTGTTCTCCTTCTGCCATGCAAAATCGTCATATTGGAAATTGTCCACAATTCTTTGATAGATCTCATCGGCAGACAGCGTTTTTGTTTCCTCAGCCGTCACGATAGGATACATTTCGGCCTCAATGGGGCCTTTTTTGTTGATCCAGTTCCAGTGCGGGCAGGAAACAAAGTTTCCGTGAATGCGAATGACCACGACAGGAACACGCAAAAATTTCGCAAGGCTGCCGAGCGAGGGCGTCAGGTACGAGGTGCAGCCGTCAATCGAATATCTCGCCTCGGGAAACAGCACGAATACCGTTTGCAATTTATCCACACAATATTTCATGTGTCGGATCAGTTGAAAATCCTGCACGTACTTTCTCTTGCCCAGCACGCCAAGATGACGCATCAGCGGCTCGGTGAAATCACGGAAGCCCTCCAAGGTCATGACGTTATTGAGAGGCGCGCCCTGCGTAGCGTCCAGCATGACGTTGAAATCCACCATGGATGCATGATTGATCAGCAAAAGATAAGGCTTGCCATCAATATCCTCCATGCCGTGTCTGTTCAACTTGTACGGACGGTGTTTCAAATCGGGGATACTGATGATATGCTTAGCCACGCCCATCAAAAATCCGGGTCTGCGAGGCTTCTTTTTGAAGTCAAAACGCGGTGGCTGTTTATTCTTGCTCATAATTCTGTTCCTCTCTTGTCACAATTTTGTCACACTCTATCTGCAATTATACCCGATAATACTACATTTGTCAACCTGGTTATCGGAATCGGAAATGTAAATTTTTCATTTCTCTATTGACTTTATTTCAAAATCGTGTTAAACTGTTCAGGTATAGTGACAAAATTTAAGAGAATGTACCGTGGAGAGTAATTATGCAAAAAACCAAGGACAATAGCCGTTTGGCAAGAGAGCGTATTGTAGCCGCGCTGACAGAGCTGATGAGCACACGTGACTATGCGAGCATCACCATTACCGAAATCACGCAAAAAGCCGGTGTTTCCCGCATGACCTATTACCGCAATTACTCCTCTAAGGAAGACATTCTCCGCAAATTCATGGACGATGTGGGCGACAGAATCCACATCAAGATCGTCGAACAAAACCTGCACAAGGACATGTACCAATACTATTATACCCTGTTTGATACACTGGGACAGTACGCAGTTTTGATCAATGCTGCACTCGCAGCGGGATTGAACGGTTTGATCTTGGATTGTGTTTCACGCAACATGGATCTGACCTTTTTGAAAAATGCGGAGCAGCAGCACACCGAAAGATATCTGCTGCGCTATCGCGCAGGTGCATTCTTCCACGTATTCCTTGAATGGATCCGCAGCGGCCAAGTGGAATCCTGCGAAAGCATGGCGCGTCTTTGTGCCGACGCAAGCAGCGGCAAGCTGGAGTTCCCTCCCTTTGCAAAATAGAATCAAATACCAAGCAGTGTGCCCGGATGGGTCGCACTGCTTCTGTTTTTTATACAGGGATGATGTATGCGCCCTCGCAATCCAGGATGTAAACGCCCTCACAATCCAAAAGACCAAGCAAGCTCTCAACGTCTGCGTTTTGCGTCAGATCAAAGCTGCGTACAACCTCACCGTTGCAAAGCAACTGCAAAACATGCGTTTCCGGATCGTATTGCAAATCGTACGCCGCCCCGTCCTTGCCGGGTTCTCCCTGCGGGCCTTGTTCACCTTGCGGGCCCTGTTCTCCCTGTGGGCCTTGTTCTCCCTGTGGGCCTTGTTCTCCCCGTGGGCCTTGTTCTCCCTGTGGGCCTTGCAAGCCATCTTTTCCGTCTTCTCCGTCTTTCCCGTCCTTACCGTTAGCACCGTTTGCTCCATCTGCACCGTCGCGGCCATGCAGCGAGGCAAGCCAATCCTGCTCTGTTCCCACAAAGCCATGCTTCAAGGCGATCCCGTAAGCACTCAGGTATACACCCCCACCGCTCTGCTGCATATCCGCTGTGCCATGCGTGCGAATCACCCATTTACGATAGGCTGCATACTCCGAAATATACAGCTTGCGAAAGCGGTTGTACCCCGCCTGATTGTGCAATTTGAAATGTCCCTTGGCAAGCAGCCAATAGCTGTACACACGCTCGTATTGCCCTGCAGCGATCGGCATCGCTTCCCCCTCTTGCTCCGTATATTGCACCGCATCCGCACGCGCAATACCAAAAAGCTGCATTTGTATCATCAGCTCAATATCATTGAACCATGCGTAAAGCACCGATTGCTCTACCTGATCCGAAAGCAGTGTGCTTACTTGTGTAATAATTTTTTGTACGGTCAATTATCCGTCCCCCTTTTTGCTTGTTGTACACCCCATTATAGCAAAAAGAACGCAATTTTTCGTCCCCGCATCCACCCGCATAGCGGATTTCATTTTCGGGCATAGCCGTAATAATACCGGCTGCGCACAAGTGCGCTGTAAATTGGCCTGTCAGCCGTGCAACGATTACTTGTTACCCGTAAACGGGTTTGTTCAAATTTCAACTCAACCTTGTAGACCAACTACAATAAATATCCACCCGCATAGCGGGTGGTATTTCAGTTTCGGGCATAGCCCTAATAATACTGGCTGCGCACAAGTGCGCCGTCAATTGGCCTGCCAGCCATGCAACTGTTACTTACTACCCATAAATGGGTCCCGTGGGT